>JBQCJL010000104.1:0-9043 GCA_051952795.1 Marmoricola sp. | reverse complement strand
TTCTTACAATCTTTTAACAAGCCAGAAAGGAACGGTCGAAAACATCAACCCGGCGGTTCTCTTTTTGTCCCTCAAGCTGACCTCGATCACTGTCTACCATAGAGTCCCGTCTCCCAACTCCGACGGGACTCTCGTGGTGAGCAGATATTCCCCGCAGGGCGCCATCCCGACATGCAGTTCGCGCCATCCGGCCTCCGCACCTGCTGCTTCCAGCCCAACTGCATGTCGACGTGGTCGGTGGATGCCCGGCCCCAACTTCGAGCAAACCGGCTGACAGCGGGTTGGAGCGGGATGGCTGTCCGCTTGGCATCGGCGTGGTCGGGTCGCGCCGGACATTCTCAGCACGCCAGGCGTGAGGCGTCCCGTCCTCGACCCGATCTTCCGCCCCTCAACCCTTGGCGGGAACTCCCGTGAGCTTGCGGAAGAACGCATCCCGCGCGGTCGTCGGCGTTGCCCCACTCATCGCCAACTGCACCTTCGGCCCGACCCCCACCACGTAGCGTGGCCGAGCTCGCCGAGCGGTCAGCGCCTTCTCGATCGTCTTGGCGACGTTCTCGGGCGGCGCGGCCATCTTCTGCGACAGCGGGATCGTCTTGCGGAAACCCGCGAAGTGCCGTCGGTAGAGCTCCTGAGCCGCGGCCGGCATCGCGGCCTCCGCGGCGTCGAGATCCTCCTCGGCCCGATGCCACATGTCCGTCGCGACCTGAGCCGGCTCCACCAGCGAGACCTGGATGCGCCACGGCTTCAGCTCCATCCGCAGGGCGTCGGCCGCGGCCTCGAGTGCGAACTTCGACGCGTTGTAGGCGCCGCTCAGGGGGGTGACGACTCGTCCGCTCAGCGAGGATGTGAACACGATGCGCCCGCGTGAGGCCCTCAAGAGCGGGAGCAGGGCCTGGGTCACCGCGATCTGGCCCACGACGTTGACCTCGAGCTGCCGCCGCAGATCGTCGAGCGGCACTCCCTCCAGCGGACCGAGCACGGCGATGCCCGCGTTGTTCACCAGCGCATCGAGCGACGTGATCTGCGAGGCCAGCGTGCGGACGGTCTCGGCATTGTCCAACTCGAGCAGCACCGGAGTGATCCGATCGGACGATCCGCGCAGTTCGTCGCCGTCGACCGTGCGACGGACTCCTGCATAGACGTCCCACCCCGAAGCGGCGAGACGGAGGGCCGTGGCACGACCGATGCCGCGCGAGGCGCCGGTGACGAGGACTGAAGGCATGGGCTCAGGCTAGAGCGCGCTTCTTCGGTCAGCCAGGTGCGCGTCTCGACAGCGGCCGCTTCGCCGGCCCCACCAGCACGGTGCCGTCGACGGCGAACCGGGAGCCGTGGCAGGGACATTCCCAAGCCGGGTCGGCATTGTCGAACGCGACGACGCAGCCCAGATGGGTGCAGATCGCGGAGACCACAGGGTCGGTCCCCGCCGGATCCCGGTACACCGCACAGAGCTCGCCATCGATGCGGGCGACGGCGCCGCTGCCGACCGGGATCTCGTCGACGGAGTCGACGCGCGAGGCGCGGAACCGGTCGCCGACGAAGTGCTTGGCTACGTGCATCCCTTGCCGGGCGATGGGGAGTGCCTCGCTGGTGACCTCGAGCCGCCCCGGATCGTAGAGCGCGGCGAACTCGGACTCGGAACCCATGATGAGGTCCGCGAGCAGGCGCCCGGACACGGCTCCGTTGGTCATGCCCCAGCCGCCGAAGCCGGTGGCCACCCAAGCATGCTCAGCCCCCGGGTGCAGCCGGCCGATGTAGGGGACCTCATCGGGCGTGCCGACATCCTGAGCCGCCCAGCGGTACCGGATCTCCGCGCGCGGGAAATGATCCATCGTCCACGCTGCCAGCGTCTCGTAGCGCTCGGCGGTGTCGCCTTCACCGGGGGAGAATCCCTCACCGGTCACGATCAGCAGGCGGGTATCGGGACCGTGCGGGGCGGTGCGCACCGATCGCGTGCTCTCCTCCCGGGTGAGGTAGGTGCCTCCCGGATCGTCGGCGGCGGGAATGGTGGCCGCAATGACGACCTCGCGATGGAGAAGCAGTCGCGTGAAGAGGTTGAGGTGGTCGAACACCGGGTATTGCGTAGTGACGACGACGTCGTCCGCACGCAGATCGAAGCCCTGATCGGTGGTCAACACGCAGGGTTCGCCCTCATCGAGGCCCGTAACGCGGGTGTGTTCGAAGATCTGGCCACCGTGCGCCGTGAAGTCCTCCAGCAGCCCGAGCAGGAACTTCCGGGGGTGGAACTGCGCCTGGTTCTCGACGCGGATGGCCGCGGCGATCGGGAAGGGAAGTCCGGACCTGGTCACCAGACTCGCGTCCAGGCCCGCCTTCCGGGCTGCGTCGACCTCCGCGTTCACCGCCCTCACCTCGTCGGGCGTGACCGCATAGACGAAGGCCGGTACTCGCTCGAAGTCGCAGTCGATGCCGAGCTCGGTGGCGGTGTCCTCGATCAGATCGATGGCCCCCTGTTGCGAGGAGGCGTAGAGATGGGCCGCACCGGGACCCTTCTCCGACCTCAAGGTCGCGTACCGAAGACTGTGCAGGGCGCTCACCTTCGCGGTGGTGAAGCCCGTCGTTGCGCCGACCACGCGGCCCGCCTCCAGCAACGCGACGCTCTTCCCGCGTCGCGCCAGCTCCCAGGCGGTGTGCACGCCGGCGATGCCGGCACCGATGACGGCGACCTCGATCTCCGACGTGTCGGCGAGCGGCGGATAGTCGGTCCTAGGCGACGACTCGATCCAATAGGAGGCTGCTGAGCCCGGTAAAGACGGCATGTTCGATCCAATCCTCTTGAGTCGAGGACGTACCCGGTGCGGCCGGAGGTAATCCGACGGACGGCGTCGGTGAGACCTTGGCAACAGCGTCAGCGTCTCGCCGGGCGCCGATGAGGCGCCTAGCCTGGTGCTCATGACGCTGCCCGCACCCACGCCCACCTCGCTCGCGCTTGTCACCGGTGCCTCCGGAGGCATCGGCCTGGAGATGGCGCGTGAGCTCCATCGGCGAGGCTTCACGGTCGGTCTGGTCGCCCGGTCGAAGGACAAGCTGCAGGCTCTCGCCGACGAGTTGGGCACCCGTGCGGTCGTGCTGCCGACCGACCTCACCAAGCGCGCCACGCGGGCGAAGCTGCCGGGGCGCATCGAGGCCCTGGGCTTCCAGGTCGACATCCTGGTGAACAACGCCGGTCTCTCGACCACCGGCCCGGTCCACCTCAGCGACCCCGAGCGTGAGCTCGGCATGATCGAGGTGGACGTCGCCGCGGTCGTCGACTTCTGCTCGCGCTTCCTGCCCGGCATGGTGGAGCGCCGCCGCGGCGCGATCCTCAATGTCGCGTCGACCGCCTCCTACCAGCCGGTTCCCGGCCAGGCCGGCTACGGAGCGGCCAAGGCCTTCGTCCGCTCGTACACGCAGGGCCTCTACGGCGAGCTGCGTGGCACCAACGTCACGGTGAGTGCGCTGTGCCCCGGACCGGTCGAGACCGACTTCATCGAGTCGGCGGGATTCGACCACGACGCCGCACTGAAGTCGTTGCCCAAGCCGATGTGGCTCTCCGCCGAGAAGGTCGCGTTGGCGGCCATCGACGGTCTCGACCGCGGTCACCTGATCACGATCCCCGGCGTCGCCAACAAGGTCGGCGTCGGGCTGGCGCGGGTCGTCCCCAAGAAGGTGCTGGCCCCGCTCCTCGCGAGCCAGCACCCGGCGCTGCGCTAGCTGCTCGCGTACATCGCGTCGATCTCCGTCGCGTACTTGTCGATGATCACCTTGCGCTTGAGCTTCATGGTGGGGGTGAGCTCATCCCCACCCGGTTCCCAGATCGCCGGCAGCAGGGAGAACTTCTTGATCTGCTCGACGCGCGAGAGCTTGCCGTTGGCCTCCTCGATGCCGGCCTGCACGAGGGCGCGGACCTGCGGGTCCTCGGCGAGGGCCGCGGGTGACGCGTCGCTCGCGCCGACCCGCGCCGCATAGGCGGCACACGCATCCGGGTCGAGGGTGAGCAGCGCCGTGACGTAGGGCTTGTCGTCGCCGATCGCGATCGCGGACATCACCAGCGGGCAGGCGACCTTGATGTTGCCCTCGATGTTCTGCGGTGACATGTTCTTGCCCGCCGCGTTGATGATCAGCTCCTTCTTGCGGTCGACGATGCGGACGTAGCCCTCGTCGTCGATCGTGGCGATGTCACCGGTGTGCATCCAACCGTCGGCATCGATCGCCTCGGCGGTCTTCTCCGGCTCGTTGCGGTAGCCGCGCATCACCAGCGGGCCGCGGACCAAGAGCTCGCCATCCTCGGCCAGCTTGATCTCGGTGCCACCCGGCACCACCTTGCCGACCGTGCCGATGCGGATGCCGTCCGGGGGATTCATGGTGACCGCGGCAGACGTCTCCGACATCCCCCAGAGCTCGAGGACGGGAATGCCGAGGCCCAGCATGAAGGCGAGCGCCTCCGGCGCGATCGCGGAGGCGCCGGTCGCGGCGACCTTCACCCGATCGAGGCCCATCCGCGCCCGCAGCTTGCTCAGCACCAGTCGGTCGGCGATCGCATGCTGCACCTTGAGGGCCACGGGGATCGGCCTGCGGTCCGAGCGCCGCTGCGCCACCTCGATGCCGGTCTTGATCGCCCACTGCGCCAGCTTGCGCTTGCGATCGTCGGGCTCCGCGGCGATCGCCGCCTCGATGCCCGCCTTGACCTTGTACCAGATGGCCGGCACGGCCCCGAAGAACGTCGGCCGCACCTGCGGAAGTGTGGCGACCAGCTTCTTCGGGTCGTCGATGCTGACCACCTGGATGCCGAACCGCATGCTGTTGTAGTGCACGCCCCACCGGTTCGCGATGTGGGCATCGGGCAGGTACGAGACCACGACGTCGTTCTCGTCGAGGGGGTAGTAGCCCTCCAGGGCGCTCATCTCAGCCATGAGGTTGGCGTGCGTGAGCTCGACCCCCTTGGACGGGCCGGTGGTTCCCGAGGTGTAGATCAGCGTCAGCACGTCCGAGGGCTCGACGGCCTTCCACGCAGCCTCGAAGTCGAAGGCCGGGTCACCGGCCGCCTCGAGCTCGTCGACGCTCATGGCTCCGGCAACCGGTCCGTCGACGCAGATCAGGTGCTTGATCCGCCCCTCCACGTCAGCGGCCCGGAGGCGTTCGACGAACTGGCGCTCAGTGATGACCACCTCGTTGCCGGCATTGCTTAACAGATGGCTGATCTGCTCCGGCGCCAGCGTGTTGTAGATCGAGTACGGCGTCGCACCGAGGTGCAGCGCTCCGGCGTCGAGCAGGTGGAACTCGGGCCGGTTGGTCAGCATCATGCCGACCGTGTCGCCGCGGGAGACGCCGAGCGATGCCAGGCCGGCCGCGATCTTACGGACGTGCGCGGCGTACTCGCCCCAGGTGAACGAGACGCTGTTGTCGGGGGTGCGCAGAGCGACCCGGTCGGGGTGGGCGGCGGCGGTGCGCTGGAATGCCGCGCAGAGGGTGTCGGTCATGGAGTCCTCAGAGTCGGCGGAGGGTGACGGGGAAGTCGTCGGTCGGGCGCAGCAGTGAGGTGTGGTCCCACTCGACCGTGTAGTCGTCGGGCACCTCGAGGGAGTAGTGCGTGAGAATCGCGTGCATGGTGGCCTTGACCTCATTGGTACCGAAGGCCATCCCGATGCACTTGTGGGCTCCACCGCCGAACGGCACGTAGCCGTATCGATGCTCCTTGTGCTCGCCCCGCTCGCCGGCGAAGCGATCAGGCTCGAAGGCGTCGCTGTTCACCCAGTGGTCGCCAAGGAGGTGCAGGGCCCCCGGGACCACGTTGATCATGGTCCCCTTGGGGATGAACTTGCCTTCGAGCTCGGTGTCGGTGGTCGCGCGGCGAACGAATGCCGGAACGGGAGCGACCAGGCGCATCGCCTCCTTGAACACCATGTCGAGCGTGGTCAGCGACTCGAGCTGGTCGATGGTGGGTCTGCTGGTGCCGAGGGCCAGGGACTCCTCGCGAGCCCGCTTCTGCCACTCCGGGAACTTCGCGAAGTAGTAGGACATGGCAGTGGCGGTGATCGTCGAGGTGTCGTGCGCGGCCATCATCAGGAAGATCATGTGGTTGACGACGTCGTCGTCGGTGAACTTGCTGCCGTCCTCCGCCTCGACGTGGCAGAGCGCGGCGAAGAGGTCGTTGTCCTGCGACGCCCGCTTCGCCGGGATCAGGGCCCGGAAGTAGGCGTCCAGCTTGCGGCGCCCGGCCAGCCCCTTGTTCCACCGGGTTCGCAGCCCCGGCACCTCGGTGCGGACGAGTCCGGTTCCGGCGCGGACCGTGTCGATGAACGCATCGGTGAGCGCGTGCGTCTCGGCGCTCGGCTCGGCGCCCATGAAGACCTCCGTGGCGACGTCGAGCGACATCTGCTTGACGGCCGGATACATCAGCATCGGCTCGTCGGTGGGCCAGGCCGGAACGACGCGGTCGATGATGTCCTGCACGGTCTCCTGGTAGGCCTCGAGGCGCGGTCGGGTGAACGCCTCCTGCATGATCCGTCGATGGAGGTGGTGCTCCTCGCCGTCCAGGAGCATCAGGCCGCGTGTGAAGAACGGCCCGATGAAGTACACCCAGCCGTCCTGGGAGAAGACCTTGCCCTTGTTCTGCAGCACGGTTTGCACCACGTCGGGCCCGATGGCCCAGACGATCTTGGTGCCGAAGGCCGAGCTCCAGGACACGTCGCCGTACTTGGCCTGCATCCGGTGCGCTGCCTGCTCGCCGTCGCGGATGATCTCGAGGGTCTTGCCGATCAGCGGGAAGCCGGCCTCGCCCATGACCGGTTCGAGTCCGCTTCCGGGAGGCGGCGTGGCGAGGGGCTTGGCGCGCGTTCCGATCTTGGCCTCGGCTACATCGAGGTAGCGATCACCCGGGAAGTGCAGCAGCGACGCTTCCTTCAGGGAAGTGCGAACCTTGCTCGGGATCGTCGTCAGTGCGCTCATCGGGTGGACCCGCCCTTCGCTCGGTCTTCGTAGTCTGCTCGCTCGGGGCGACTCAGCGCATCCATGAAGACGTGGTCCACGCCCATCTTGTCGCCGAGCCACTGACCCACCGAGAACGGCAGCAGCCGGATCGTGTTCATCACGGTGCGCGCCGAGGCTGGAACCCAGACCTCGAGCCGCGGCTTGACCACGGCCGAGACGATCGCCTCGGCCACCGACTCGGGCGTGATCGCGCGGAACGCGGGCATGTCCTCGACTCCCGAGGACAGCTCGGTTCGCGTGATGCCGGGCAGCACGACGGAGAACTCCAGGCCCTTGGGGTGCAGCTCGGCATAGGCCCCCTCGGTGTACTGGATGACCGCCGCCTTGGAGGCGCTGTAGGTGGCGCTTCCGGCGATGCCGGCCTTGCCGGCCGTCGAGGCGACATTGATGATGTGGCCGCGGCCCCGGGGCAGCATCCGTCGAGCGGCCTCGCGGGTGCCGTGGATCATCGCGCGGGTGTTGATCGCGAAGATGCGATCGATGGTCGCGTCGTCCTCCTCGAGCACGGGGGAGAGCGGCATCACGCCGGCGTTGTTGATGTAGACGTCCATTGGGCCGAGCTGACGCTCGACCTCGTCCATGAAGGCGGTGACGCTCGCCGCCGAGGTGACGTCGAGGGACAGGGCGATCGTTCCGCCGCCGATCTCCTTGGCGGTGATCTCGGCGACGTCGAGGTCGATGTCGCCGATGGCCACCTTGGCGCCTTCCCTCACCAGCGCCGTCGCGGTTGCCTTGCCGATGCCTCGTCCTGCTCCGGTGATGGCGATGACTCGCCCGTTCAGCTTGCCCATGCGGACGCCCTTCCGATCAGTAGACGTAGCGCGCGATGCGCTGCTTGATGGCGGTGTACGGCGCCTTGGCCAGCGCCGGCTCGGTGAAGAAGTTCGGGCGGCGGAACACCGCGCGGCGATGGCTGAAGAGCTCGAAGCCCCACTTGCCGTGGTAGGCGCCGTAGCCGCTCTCGCCGACGCCTCCGAAGGGCAGGCTCGGCGGGAAGATGTGCATCATCGTGTCGTTCACGCAGGCCCCGCCCGAGGTGGTCTGATCCAGCACCCGGTCGGCGTTGGCCTTGGAGAACACGTAGAGCGCGAGCGGGTGGTCGCTGGCATTGACGTGGCCGATCGCCTCGGAGACGTCGTCGAAGGGGAGCACCGGCAGCACCGGCCCGAAGATCTCCTCGCCCATGAGGGCCGCGTTCGGCTTCACGCCGGTCACCACGGTCGGCGCCACATAGCGGTCCTCGACGTCGACGGTGCCGCCGGCAGCGATCGCGTCGTAGCCGCCGCCGTCGAGGAGGCCTTGGATGCGGGCCGCGTGCCGTGAGTTCACGATCCGCCCGAAGTCCTCGCTCTGGCGCGGATCCTCGCCGTAGCGCTGGTGGATCTCGTCGGTCAGACGCTTGACCAGCTCGTCGTGGACGTCGCGGTGGACCCAGACGTGGTCGACGGCGACGCAGGTCTGGCCGGCGTTGGACCACTTGGCGAAGGCGATCCGGCTCGCCGCCTGCTTGAGATTGGCGTCCTTGTCCACGATCGCCGGGCTCTTGCCGCCGAGCTCGAGGGTGACGGGCGTCAGGTTCTTGGCCGCGGCGGCGGCGATGATGCGGCCGACCGTCCCGTTGCCGGTGTAGAGGATGTGGTCCCACTTCTGGTCGAGCAGCTCGGTGGTCTCCTCGACGGCTCCCTCGACGAAGGCGATCGCGTCCGGGTCCAGGTACTTCGCCGCCAGCTCGGTGATCAGGCTCGAGGTCGCCGGAGCCAGCTCGGAGGGCTTGCATACGACGGCGTTGCCGGCAGCGAGGGCGGCGGCCAGCGGAGTCGCGAGCAGGTAGACCGGGTCGTTCCACGGCGCGATGATCAGCACGACGCCCCGGGGCTCATAGCGGATGGCTGCGCTGCCGGGCATCAGTGGCATCGGAATGCGAGCGCGTTCGGTCTTCGCCCATCGCCCGAGGTGCTTGCGGAGGTAGTCGGCCTCCGAGGCCGACGAGGCGACGTCGCCCGCCCAGGCCTCGAAGCGAGGCTTGCCCAGATCGGCGGCGAGGGCGGCGAGGATGGCG
>JBQCJL010000103.1:0-3391 GCA_051952795.1 Marmoricola sp. | reverse complement strand
CAACGGAAGTCGAGCGACGGACGCCGCCTTCAGCGCGGTGTTGTCGCCCTGCAGGGCATCGGCGGCCATCTTGAGGTTGCCCGGGTAGACGCCGACCAGGAGCGCGGCACTCGCGAGCGCCGCCGTGCGCCGGGTCCGCGGAAGAGCCAAGCCGGCCGCACAGGCCAGCTCGAGGACGCCGGAGCCGATGATCACCTCGCGGTGGGCCGGCACCCAGGCGGGCATCAGCGGCTTGAACACCTCGGGCTTGACCAGGTGCACGATGCCCGAGGCCACGAAGGCGCCGGCCACCACCTGGGCGCCACGGGTCAGGGCGGGTGCGGTCTGCTCGCTCATGGTGCTCCTCTAGAACATCAGGGTGGAGAAGGTGGCCGTCTGGCGGAAGCCGACGCGGTCGTAGGCGGTGCGTGCGGCCAGGTTATGCGCATTGAGGTACAGCGACGCCACCGGGGCGATGCTGCCCTGGATCTGCTGCACCACGGCTGCGATGCCGGCGGTCGCCAGGCCCTGGTTGCGGAACTGCGGCGCGACATAGACCCCTTGGATCTGGGCCGCATGAGGGCTGGCGCACGCCACCTCGGCCTTGAAGAGGACCTCACCGTCCTCGATGCGCGAGAACGACCAGCCACGATCGATGAGGTTCGCGACCCGCTGCCGGTACAGGCTTCGGCCGCCGTCGATCTCCGGCGACGTGCCCACCTCTTCGCGATACATCGCCACGCACGCCGGGTAGAGGTCGTCGAGCTGGGTGGCCTTGGTCCGAAAGACGAGCGGATCCGGCTCGACCAGCGGCTCCCCCGCGAGCTCAAGGTGCGGCTGGTCCCAGCGCAGGTCCTGCGGCGTCCACCAGTCGTGCTGGACGGCGTCCCAGAACGTCTCGATGGCGGCCCGCGGGCCGACCATGGTGGCCACGTGGGGGCGCCGGTCGAGAGTCGTCCGCGCGAAAGCCAAGGCCGCCTGCTCCTCCGCGTTCACGAGCACCAGGTTGGCGCCGACGTGGCAGAGGGCCTGCAGGTCGTCGCCCTCGAAGTAGCCCCAGATCTCGCCGCCCAGAAGCCGACGCTCCAAGCGTGTCGAGCGGACGCGATGGTCGACGAACACGTTCACGACGGGGTCGACACCCAGGCACTGCAGCGCGATCCCGACATCCTCGGGACCCAGAGTTCGCACGCTACAGCGGCCGCGCCTCACCACGCCCGCGAGCCTAGTTTACGGAAGCGGGATCAGGCTCGGAGAGGGGCTGGGGCTCGGCGATGGCGTGCCACTGTCGGGGTGCTGCCACCCGTTGTTGAACACGTCGAGTCCGAAGCGGTCGAGACCTGCGGACTGCGCGTACCCGATCTTCGACAGACCGAACAGCTCCTCGATCGTCGCCAGCAACGCGTAGTGGTTGTACGGCGTCGTGCTCCACGTGCCGCCCGTGGTCCACTTCGAGATCACGAGAGCTCCGATGAGACCGCCACCGGGACCGGCGATGCCCGGGAGGGGCGAGTTCGGCCCCGCCGTCTCACCACAACAGGCGCTGGCGTCCGATTGCGGGCTGTCCGACTCGTCCGCCGTGATGACCAACATGCCGTCCTTCTGGAAGGCGGGCGAGTTGAGGATCTTGGGAACCTCGACCTGCATCCAGGCATCCACCGACGTCAGGCCTCCCGGCTGACCGTTCGCGCAGGGTGCGTCGTGACCGTCGTTGCAGAGGTCGGGCGTGATGAACGTGAGGTTCGGGGTCGTGGCCGCGCTCGCCAGGTCGCCGTCCAGTTGGGTCAGCGGCACGACGTGGTTCGCGCAGTACGTCGGGTTGTCGATCACCGAGTGGAAGTACATGAACGGGTCGTGACGCGTCGCGTACTCACTGCTCGCCGTAGCGGTCTGGGTGCCGTCCTGCGTGTTGAGCGCCGGGTGCAGGCAGGGGGTGGTCATGTCGTCCATGTAGCCGCGCCAGGAGAGGCCAGCCGCATCCAGCTGCGACATCAGTGACGGAGTCGAGGCAGGGAACACGCATCCGGTACCGACCGCCTGCCCAGGGGCCGCGGTCGCGGTCTGGACGAAGTCGGAGTAGATCTGACAGTCGCCCTGCATCTGCGGGTTCGGCGCCTGACCCGACACCTCGGCGATGTAGTTCGGCTCGGAGTTGTGCGCGGTCCCGTAGTAGGAGTCGAGCAGCACGCCCTTGGCCCGCAGCGTCTGAGACAGGTACGGCGCCGCCGACCCAGCACCCCAGGTGGTGTTGTAGCCCTTGTTCTCGATGTTGATCACGAAGACATGGCCGACCTTGGGCATGAAGGCGGTGGTCGCATAGGACGAGCTCTGCGCGTTGGGCGCGAGCGCCAAGCCCAGGGCGAGAACGGCGCCGAAGGTCGCGAGCGCGGCGACCACGCGCCGCTGGAGGAGTCCGGCCCGGAGCCGCGTCATGGTGGTCATAGGGTCCATCCGTTCTGCTTGGCACTGATCTTCAGCGCCGACCATTCGTCGGACTCGGGTCCGTCGACCGACGCCGTGACGCCGACGTCGCAGCCGGCGGTCACGAAGGAGGGCACGTTGTAGATCGGTGCCTTGAGGTTCGGAGCGTTGGTGAAGTCGAGGGCGTTCGCGAGGTTGTTCGCGGCGTCATCTCGGGGCGTCAGTGCAGGGAGGCCGAAGCGCCACTCGATCATCTTGAGGATGGAGGTGTGGTCGTAGAGGTCGTGGTTGACCACGCCTCGCGGCGCGAAGGGCGAGATCATCATGCAAGGAACCCGGAAGCCGCGCTGGGCCGTGACCGAGGAGACGTCGGCAGTGGCCACCGGCGGCGCGACGTGGTCGTAGAAGCCGCCCCACTCGTCGAAGTTGATGATCAACGCGGTGCGCGACCAGTTCGGGCTCGTCGTGACCGCTTGGTAGACCTGGTTGAGGAAGGCCTCTCCAGCGCGGATGTCCGCATGGGGGTGGTCGTCCTGCGAGGTGCCCGACGACTCGTCCTCGAAGCGAGGATCGATGAAGGAGACCGCCGGAAGCTGGCCGGCCGCCGCATCTGCGAGGAACGTGGCGAAGGGCGAGGAGATCGAGAGGTACTTGGTGCCCCACAGCGCCAGGAACGGCACGTCGCCGAAGTAGTACTTTCCACTGACACCCGCCTTGGCGAGACTGTCCCAGATGGTCGGCGTGGTCACGGTCGACGTCGAGTTGTGCAGCTCCGGGGTCTGCGCACAGTGCTGGTAGAAGCGGTTCGGGTAGGTCTCGGCCATGACCGCCGCGAAGTAGTTGTCGAAGACGGTCCACTGGGGCGCTGCCTGGCCGAAGAAGGGCAGGTCGGCCTGCTGGTAGTAGCTGATGCTCGCCGCGTCGTTCAGACCTGCACGCAGCCAGCCGTCGCAGGCGCCGCCGTTGAGCTCGATGCGCCCACCCTCGAAGG
>JBQCJL010000102.1:0-2873 GCA_051952795.1 Marmoricola sp. | reverse complement strand
CGCGCGCCCGTGCGTCGTCGCCGCGCCGGGGGTAGTGCCGGCTGCGAGCCCCCCACCTGGAATACTGCGCGGGACGGCGATGGACGCGCAGAGGGGCGGCGGAGACGAGTCCCCGGGGCCCTTCTGTGTCGAGATCAGGCGGGAAGCCAGCGCACCTGGTCCAGGTGACCGGCGGCGCTCGCGACGTCGCTGCCCGGAGCCACGATCAGGCCGCACGTGCAGACCTGGTCCTCGTCGGCGCGACGGGCGAGCGTGTGCTGGCCGTTCTGCCGGTCGGCCAGGATGCGCTCGAGCGACTCGACGGCGAGGCCGAGGGCAAGGGTGCTCGCGTTGATGCTCTTGGCCTCGCTGAGGCGCTCGCGCAAGCGAATGACCTCCAGCGGAGCACCGAGGATCCGCGCGTCGTACTGGTGGCCGTTGTAGGTGACGTAGGTCTCCGCCATGTTTTCCTCCGAAGTGCGGGTTTGGTCCCCACACCCCTGGGAGACCCTTGAGGCCCCACCATATAGGCACTCCGTGCCAGGACGTAGGCCCGTCCGCCCGGATGGCTCACGAAATGACCATGCGACGGTCGCGCTGCCCTTCGATGTCGGTGTCGGACCGTAGGGTTGTCGTCACGATGAGCGACTTCCCCATCCCCGGTCTGGTGCTGCCCGAGGCGACCGCCTCAGAGCCGTCGCGCGGCCGGATCTCGGCCGAGTCGCTGCTCGAGGGCCTCAACGCTCAGCAGCGGGCGGCGGTGGTTCACGAGGGCGCGCCCCTGCTCGTGGTCGCGGGCGCCGGCTCGGGCAAGACCCGCGTTCTGACTCGCCGGATCGCCTGGCTGATCTCGCAGCGTGGCGCCCATCCGGGCTCGATTCTGGCCATCACGTTCACCAACAAGGCCGCGGCCGAGATGCGCGAGCGCGTGACGGACCTCGTGGGCAACCGGGCCAAGATCATGTGGGTCAGCACGTTCCACTCGTCCTGTGTGCGGATCCTGCGCAAGGAGTCGGACAAGCTCGGCTTCAAGTCGAACTTCACCATCTACGACTCGCAGGACTCCAAGCGCCTGATGACCTTGGTCTGTCGCGACCTCGATCTGGACGTCAAGCGGTACCAGCCACGCGCGATCCTGAACTGGATCTCGAATGCCAAGAACGAGCTACAGGACGTCGACGAGGCGAAGGCCGGTGCCACGAACGGCCTCGAGGAGACCTACGCGGCCGCCTATGAGCTCTACCAGCGCCGCCTGCGGCAGGCGAACGCGCTCGACTTCGACGACCTCCTCACCATGACGGTCCAGCTGTTCCGCGCGTTCCCGGACGTGCGCGAGAACTGGCGTCGACGGTTCCGGCACGTCCTCGTCGACGAGTACCAGGACACCAACCACGCGCAGTACGCCCTCATCCACGAGCTGTGCGGCAACGACCCCGAAGCGCTGGCCACGGAGGTCGGGGAGGGCGAGGCCCGTCACGAGACGCCCGGTGCCGAGCTCATGGTCGTGGGGGACGCCGACCAGTCGATCTACGCCTTCCGCGGTGCGAACATCCGCAACATCCTCGACTTCGAGCAGGACTTCCCGGATGCGCAGACGATCCTCCTGGAGCAGAACTATCGCTCCACGCAGACGATCCTGACCGCGGCCAACGCGGTGATCGGGCATAACGCTGGTCGCAAGCCCAAGAATCTCTGGTCGGACGCGGGCGACGGGCACAAGATCGTGGGCTACGTGGGGGACACCGAACACGACGAGGCCCGCTTCGTCGCGGAGGAGATCGATCGGCTGACGGATGCCGGCGACGTCCGTGCCGGCGATGTGGCGGTGTTCTATCGGACCAACGCTCAGTCGCGCGTGTTCGAGGAGGTCTTCCTCCGCGTCGGCATGCCGTACAAGGTCGTGGGTGGGGTCCGGTTCTATGAGCGCCGCGAGGTGCGCGATGCGCTGGCGTATCTGCGGGTGCTCGTCAATCCGGACGACCACGTGTCGTTGCGCCGCATCCTGAACACGCCCAAGCGGGGGATCGGCGAGCGCGCCGAGGAGTACGTCGAGTCGTACGCCTCTCGCGAGAACCTCACCTTCTGGCAGGCGCTGCAGCATGCGGAGAAGGCGCCCGGGCTCGCGGGTCGGTCGCTCAATGCGATCAAGGCCTTCGTCGACATCATCGAGCAGCTCCAGTCGATGGTGGATGCGGGTGAGCGCGCCGACGTCGTGCTGGAGCGGACGCTCGATCTCAGCGGGTATCTGGTGGCGCTCGAGGAGTCCGAGGATCCTCAAGACGAGACGCGGGTCGAGAACCTCGCGGAGCTGGTCGCGGTGGCGCGTGAATTCGCCGACGACCCGGTGGTCGGTCCGTCCGCGGATCCCGCGGATCCGGACAACGCCACGCCTGGCCTGCGCGATTTCCTGGAGCGCGTCGCCCTGGTGGCCGACTCCGATGAGATCCCGGACGATCCGGATGACGTGAGGGCGCCGGGGGTCGTCACGCTGATGACGCTGCACACCGCCAAGGGGCTGGAGTTCCCCGTGGTCTTCCTGACTGGCCTGGAGGACGGCGTGTTTCCGCACATGCGGGCGTTGGGCGACCGCACCGAGCTGGAGGAGGAGCGTCGGCTCGCCTACGTCGGGCTCACGCGGGCCGAGCGACGCCTGTACGTGTCGAGAGCAGCCGTTCGCTCCGCCTGGGGCGCTCCGCAGCACAACCCGGCCTCGCGCTTCATCAACGAGCTGCCGATCGACCTCGTCGACTGGCGACGCACCGCCGACGACATCACGTCATGGAAGTCGAGCACGTTCGCGGCGCCGAACAGTCGGGCGGCGCAGCGCCGCTTCGGTGCGGCGGCGGCCCGGCTCGATGCCAGCGCCAAGGCCACGGTCAAGCGCGAGGTCCCCT
>JBQCJL010000101.1:0-3042 GCA_051952795.1 Marmoricola sp. | reverse complement strand
CTCCAGGCCGCGCAGCAACAGGCGTGCGGCCAGGGCGCTGATCAGGAGCCGGCCCGGCGGTGTCAGGAAGACCAGCGCGAGCGGTACCAGCGCCGACCACGAGGTCGTCGGGAGGTCGAGGGCGCCGAAGGGGTGTCCGAGGGCGGCGACCAGGTTGCCCGCCAGCAACAGCCAGGTGAGCCAGCGGATGCCGGCGAGGGTGCGCAGCCCGATCAGCGCCACGATCTGCCCGAGCTGCGTCTTGCGCGGTACCGGGTTCACCGGTCGGTTGGCGGGCGCCAGCGGCGCGCTCATCGCGTCGAGTACCTCGGCGAGCCCCGCGATCGTCGGATGCTCGTAGACGTCGGCGACCGTGATCTCGGCGTGCGTCTCGCGGAGCCGGGAGACCAGCTGCGCCGCGGTCAGGCTGCCGCCGCCGAGATCGAAGAAGTCCTCGTCGAGGGTGCTGACGTCCACGCCGAGGATGTCCCGCCAGAGGGCGGAGATCCGCAGCTGGATCTCGGTGGTCGGCGGCGGCGCGTTCTTGGCCGGGCGCAGCGTGGGTGCCGGCCAGGGCAGGGCGTCGCGATCGATCTTGCCGGAGGTGCGCGTCGGCAGTGTGTCCACCGAGACCAGGCGGGGGACCATCGCCTCCGGGAGCTCGTTGCGCAGGGTGGCCACCGCGGCGGCCACGTCGAAGGTCTCGGCCTGGTCGAGACTGAGGTAGCCGACGAGGATCTTGTTGCCGGCCTTCGTGGTCCGGATCGCAGCGGCACCGCCAGCCACCCCCGGCAGCGCGGACAGCGCATTGTCGATCTCGCCGAGTTCGATCCGGCGGCCACCGAGCTTGATCTGATCGTCGGCGCGGCCGGCGAACAGGAGGCCCTCGGGATCGAAGGTGACGATGTCGCCGCTTCGGTAGGCGCGCTCCCAGCCCAGGGTCACCATCGGTGCGTACTTCTCGGCGTCCTTGACCGGGTCGAGATAGCGCGCCAGGCCGACGCCGCCGATGATCAGCTCGCCGCTCTCGCCGACGCCCACGTGATACCCCTGGGCGTCGACCACCGCGAGGTCCCAGCCATCCAGCGGCAGCCCGATCCGTACCGGCGCCTCGCCGGTCAGCTGGGCCGCGCAGGCCACTACGGTGGCCTCGGTCGGTCCGTAGGTGTTCCAGAGCTCGCGGCCCTCCCGGGCGTAGCGGACGCCGAGCTCGGGCGGGCAGGCCTCGCCGCCGAGGATCAGCAGGCGCACGCGCTGCAGCGACTCCGGCGGCCACAGCGCCAGCAGCGTGGGCACGGTGGAGACGACCGTGATCCGGTTGGCCACCAGCCAGGGGCCGAGCTCCATGCCCGAGCGGACCAGCGATCGCGGCGCCGGCACCAGGCATGCGCCGTAGCGCCACGCCAGCCACATCTCCTCGCAGGAGGCGTCGAACGCCACCGAGAGTCCGGCCATCACCCGGTCGCCGACGCCGAGGGGGGCATCCTGGAGGAAGAGGTTCGCCTCGGCGTCCACGAAGGCGGCCGCGTTGCGGTGGCGGACCGCGACGCCCTTCGGCTTGCCGGTCGAGCCGCTGGTGAAGATGACCCAGGCGTCGTCCTCCGGCGTGGGCAGCTGGCGCTCGCGGGGGGCGCGCGGGGTGCGCACATCGACCACGAGGTCGTTCCCGATCACGGCGTCGACGCCGGCCTCTCCGAAGACCAGCGCCGCGCGCTCCTCGGGATCGTCGGCATCGACGGGCACGTAGGCGGCTCCGGCCAGCAGCGTGCCCATGATCGCCACGTACAGATCGGCGGTTCCGCTCGCGATCCGCACCCCGACCGAGGACCCCGGCCCGATCCCGAGTCGGGCCAGCTCGTCGGCGAGCAGCTCGGCCGCCTCGGCGAACTCGGCGTAGGTGAGCACCACCGCGCCGTTGTCGAGGGCGGGGGCGTCCGGACACTGCTCGACCGACTCCGAGAAGATGTCGACCAGGGTGCGTGGCGCTGGGGCGCGGTCGCTGCGCAACAGCGTCACAGGCAACTCCTCGATCGGGTCGGCCCGTCCGGGACGACGAGCGCTCGCTGGGGGCATCCTCGCGGAAACAGGTGAACGACCGGTGTCAGACTCGTCGACGTGAACCAACCCGATGTGCGCGTCATCGCCACCGATCTGGACGGGACCCTGCTGCGCTCCGACGGCACCATCAGCGATCGGACGCTGGCGGCGCTCACCGCGGCCGAGGACGCCGGCATCACCGTCGTGTTCGTGACCGGTCGCCCCGTGCGGTGGATGGAGGACCTCTTCGGGCACGTCGGCTCCCACGGCATCGCCATCCTGTCCAACGGCGCGTTGGTGTGGGACGTGGCCGGTGACAAGCCGATCCTCGAGCGACCGATCGCCCCGGAGACGCTGGTCGAGGCGTGTGCCGTGTTGCGGGACGCGGCGCCCGGCCTGCTGTTCGGCTTCGAGCGACTCGAGGGGCTCTCGGTCGAGGCGACGTTCCTCGGCAAGTTCACCGGGACCTTCGCGGCCCGCGAGGGCCTGCTCGAGGAGATCTCGGGCGCGCCGGCGCTGAAGCTCCTCGCGAGGCTGCACGACGGCGATCCCGACGACCTCAAGCAGCGTGCGATCAAGGCGGCGGGTCACCTGCTCGAGATCACCGGATCGACGCGAAGCCCCTTACTGGAGATGAGCGCTCGCGGTGTCACCAAGGCCACGACCCTCGACACCTGGTGCCGCGACCGGGGGTGGACGCGGGACAACGTGATCGCCTTCGGGGACATGCCCAACGACCTCGACATGCTCGGCTGGGCGGGCACGTCCTACGCGATGGCGAATGCCCACCCGACGGTCACCGCGGTGGCCACCCACCGCACGGCCAGCAACGACGAGGATGGCGTCGCGGTCGTCATCGAGACGCTCCTCGCCGGAGGTTGAGGAGGCGCGAAGCGCCGTCACCCACCCGGAGGTTGAGGAGGCGCGAAGCGCCGTCACCCACCCGGAGGTTGAGGAGGCGCGAAGCGCCGTCACGAAACCCCTACAAGTACATCCCGTTCTGTCCAGGCGCCGGCTGCTCCCCAT
>JBQCJL010000100.1:0-8272 GCA_051952795.1 Marmoricola sp. | reverse complement strand
AAGTACTTCCATCCGCAGCTGACCACCATGCCGTACGACACCGGCCGGGAAGCCGAGCTGCGCGTCGAGGCGTGGCGCCAAGGACGCACCGGGTACCCGATCGTGGATGCCGGGATGCGCCAGCTGCTCGCCACGGGCTGGATGCATAACCGCCTGCGAATGATCGTCGCGTCGTTCCTGGTCAAGGACCTGCAGATCGAATGGCAGCACGGCGCGCGTCACTTCATGCGCCATCTGGTGGACGGAGATCTGGCGAGCAACCAACATGGCTGGCAGTGGGCCGCGGGCTCCGGAACCGACGCGGCACCGTACTTCCGCATCTTCAATCCGACGACGCAGGGCAAGCGCTTCGATCCCCAAGGCGACTTCGTTCGTTCCTGGGTTCCCGAGCTCGGCCACCTCGAGGGGGCGCGGGTGCACGAGCCCTGGCGGCATGGCGGACACGACCACGGCTACCCCATCCAGATCGTCGATCACGCCGAACAACGATCAGCGGCACTCGACGCCTACGCGGCATTGAGTCGCTGATCGCTTTGGCCAGGCAGAGGAGAACGATGTTCCAGCACCGCAGCGTCATCGCCGCACCCGTACACGAGGTGTTCGACTGGCATGCGCGCCCCGGCGCGCTGCCGCGCCTGATGCCGCCGTGGCAGCCGGTCCACATCGTGCAGGCCGCCGACTCGCTCCGCGACGGCACCACCATCCTCGGGATGCCGGCTCGCCGCCGATGGGTGGCACAGCACCAGCCGGAGGCTTACCGCGAAGGGGAGCGATTCGCCGACGTGCTGACCTCGAGGCCCTTCGTCGCGCCGGTCTCGTGGCATCACGTCCACGACTTCGGCGAGGACCCTGGCGGCACCCTGATGACCGACTCCATCGAGACGACCCTCCCCGATCGCCTCATGCGCGGGATGTTCCGCTACCGCCACCACCAGCTGGCCGACGAGATCGCCGCGCTGCAATGGAGTCGCGCGCTCAACCCCGATCGGTTGACCGTCGCGGTCACGGGGGCGTCCGGAACCGTGGGCTCGGCGCTGGTTCCCTTCCTGACGGTGCTCGGACACCGGGTCATCACGCTCGTGCGGCATGAAGCCCAACGGCCGGACGAGCGCCAGTGGGATCCGGAGCATCCCGCGCCGGACCTCCTCGCCGGCGTCGACGCGGTCGTGCATCTGGCCGGTGCGACCGTGGCCGGTCGCTTCACCGCCGCGCATCGCTCCGCCATCCGCGATTCGCGGATCGAGCCGACGCGCCGCCTCGTCGCCGTGGCCGAGGGCTGCGGAGTCCGTACGTTCGTCTGCGCCTCCGCCATCGGCTACTACGGGTCGGACCGCGGTGACGAGGAGCTCGACGAGGCCAGTGTCTCCGGTGACGGGTTCCTAGCGGAGGTGGTGCGTGCGTGGGAGTCAGCCGCCCACAGCGCCACGATGCGCAGCGTCCAGATCCGCACCGGGATCGTCCAGAGTCCTCGGGGAGGCGCCCTGGCCGTCCAGCTGCCGCTCTTCCGCGCCGGCGTTGGCGGCCCCCTCGGGTCGGGGCGTCAGTGGACCGCCTGGATCGGCATCGACGATCTGCTCGACGTCTACCTGCGCGCCCTGGTCGACGAACGACTGACCGGGCCGGTCAACGCCGTGGCCCCGCAACCGGTCCGCCAACGGGCCTACGCCCGCACGCTGTCCTCGGTGCTGAACCGTCCGGGCTTCGTGCCCACACCGGCGCTGGCCCTGCGCATCGTGCTCGGCTCCGAGGGAGCGGCCGAGCTGCCCCTGGCCTCGCAGCGCGTGGTGCCCGCTGCACTC
This sequence comes from Marmoricola sp., assembly GCA_051952795.1. Lineage (GTDB taxonomy): Bacteria > Actinomycetota > Actinomycetes > Propionibacteriales > Nocardioidaceae > Marmoricola. The sequence continues at coordinate 6,473 of JBQCJL010000100.1, read as the reverse complement.
CAGGAGGTGGGGCACGACTTCCGCTACACCGAGCTGGAGCCGGCCCTGCGGCACCTGCTGGGCCGCGAGCGTTCGTGAGTCAGTGATCAGCGGGCGCGGCGGCGCTGCTGAAGAACGAGCAGAGCAAGCGCCACCACGACGCTCTCGGAGACCACCGAGGCGACACCGAGGGGCTCGAACCAGTTGCCGACGTCGTCGCTGAGCTGTGGGAAGGCGACGAGCCGGGTGGCGACGTAGGTGAGCACACCGGCGCCGCAGACCGCGACGGATGCGCGGTAGGCCCAGGGCTTCGCGGTGACGGCGACGGCCATCCCGAGTGCGAAGCACGCGACGGTGAAGACGATGAAGAGCACGCCCATGTAGGGAGCCTCATCAAGGTGCGGGGCGATCACGGGAATGTGTGCCACCGCCGCGACGGCGATGGCCGCGACGAGCGCGACCCGAAGACTGAGCTCATAGGTAGTGCTTCGGTACCGAGCGATCTCGCTCATGGGTCCACCTCGAAGGGTTGATGTGTCCCTGCCCCGATGACTCCATCGGGGCAGGGACACGGGGGGGGTGTCAGCTCAGGTTCTTGTTGGCAGCGATGCCACCAGCGAGAATCTTGGCGGTTCCGGGCATGTGCATCGCAGCCGTCTCCAGGTCCGCGAAGACCTTCGGGTTGCCGGCGACGAGCGCGTCGATGGTGGTGAGCAGCGTCTGCACGTGCGGCACCAGCTCCTGGGCCACCGCGTCAGCCGGCAGCTCCGGCACCACCGAGTGGATCAGCTGACCGAACGAGGTCCGGTAGCCATCGAGGTCCGACTTGGCCTTGTTGGCCATCGCGGCGTTCTTGGTCGCCTTGCCCAGCGTGTAGTTCACGAAGAACCCGATGTGCTGGCGCCACGACTGCAGGAACGGCTTCTCCGCGGCCGGGTAGGCAGCGCCGACGGCCTTGGACAGCGCCACCGAGTTCGCGTCGAGGGCGCCGACCGCGGCCACCACGCTCGGGTCCTTGAGGTTTCCACCCTTGGTCACGGCCTGGGTCAGCGCGATGCCGGCCAGGTCGACGTGAGCGTCCAGCAGGTAGGTGAGGTTGGCGCGCAGCGTCGAGGCGGCGTCGTTGGGGTCACCAGCCAGGTGCTTGTTCGCGACGATGCCACCCGCGAGGATGTCGGCCGTCATCGGCATGTGATCGGCGGCCTTCGACAGCAGCGCGAACGCGTCGCCCTTGCCGCTCACCAGAGCGTCGATCGTGTCGAGCAGCGTCTTCACGTGCGGGACCAGCTCCTGGGCGACGGCGTCGGCCGGCAGTTGCGGGATCACCGAGTGGATGAGCTGACCGAACGAAGTGCGGTAGCCATCGAGGTCGGACTTCGCCTTGTTGGCCATCGCAGCGTTCTTGGTCGCCTTGCCCAGCGTGTAGTTCACGAAGAACCCGATGTGCTGGCGCCACGACTGCAGGAACGGCTTCTCCGCGGCCGGGTACACCGAGCCGAGCGCCTTGGACAGGGCGACGGAGTTCGAGTCCAGCGTCGCCACCGCGGCAGCGACGGCCGGCGCCTTCAGGTTGCCGCCGTTGGCGAGCGCGGTCTTGATGGCGATGCCCGCGAGGTAGACGTGCTGCGTGAGCAGGTCGGTCAGCGTGGCGCGCAGACCCGCGGCCGCGGTCGTGGTGGCAGCGGTGCCCGCCACCGCGGAGGCTGAGCTGGACGCGCTCGGCATGTTCGACATCGAGTCCGAGGACGACGACGACGCCGAGCTGCCGGAGGAGCCGCAGGCGGCCACCGACAGTGTCATGAGCGTCGCCACGGCAGCGGTCGCGAGCCGGGTCTTTCCGGACGTGAACCTGTTCATTTCTTGCTCCTCATTCTGGTTTCTCTTTGATGGGTAGTGCGAATCAGGGGGTGACGTCGATCTCGCCGTTCATGCCCTTGTGGATCGAGCAGTAGTAGACGTATTTGCCGGGCTTGGTGAACTTGAACGTCACGTTCTTGCCACCGCTCAGCGGCATGTTGATGAGCCCATCGGGATGCTCCGAGGACCGCAGGCCGTCGGAGCCGAGGACGAACGTCCCGGTGGTGACCGTGTGCGCGATGGAGTCGGTGTCGGTCCAGGTCACCGTGGTGCCGACCTTGACCTTGAGAGTCGCGGGGTTGAACGACAGCAGGCTCGTGCGAACGGTGGTCGCCGGGTTCAGTGCGGCCCCGCTGTGGGAGCTCGAGGAACCGCATCCGGTTGCCAGGACAAGGGTGGCGACCGCGGCGGTCAGGACTCCGGCGGCGGATCGCGTTCTCGGTGAGAGGCTCATGCTGCTGATTCGGCACGGCGCGACGAACGGATTGGCATCAGCAGCAATCCGAGGGCGGCGATCGTCGAGACCGCCTGAGCGATGCAGGTCGTCGTCTTGTCGGAGTACCAGATCGGCTCATACATGGGCGGCAGCGGACCGACCGCGCCGAGGTCGCAGTAGCGGTAGACCAGGAGCGCCACCAGGCCGCCCCCAGCCACCGCGAGGGCGACCATCGCGATGAGCTTGCGCGGCACCACGAGGATCAGCACCGCGGCGATGATCGCGAGACCGGCCTCGATCCGGAACAGGTCGCCCTGGCTCACGACGCTGCTCTTGATCGCGTCGTACGCGGGCGCGAGCTTCAGGTGGACGCGTGCGTCGACAGCGAGGCCGCCGGCGCAGACGAGGCGAAGGAGCATCGAGATCGAGAAGATGCTGGCGATGCGGGACCGCGGCTGTGACGTCATGCCCTGAATTCGTCACCGCTCATCGGACGGATTGATTCCTGGCGGGAAGGGCCTAGATGATCGACTCGCCGCGCACCGGTGGGCGCGGAATGAAGATCGGCGTGCGTGCCGTGTAGGCCGTCCATCCGGGCCGGCCCTGCATGCGCTGTTCAGCGAGCCGCACCCCGGACACCCCGATCAGGATCCACGACATGAGGATCGGCGAGAAGATGCTCACCAGCCCGTCGCGCCAACCCGTGGCTGCGGCGCCGACGAGCCAGAACCCCCACCACACGCAGAAGTCTCCGAAGTAGTTCGGGTGACGGCTCCAAGCCCAGAGTCCGGTGGCCAGGATCCGCGGGCGATCGGGATCGGCCCGGTAGGCGGCGAGCTGCGCATCCGAGACCGCCTCGAAGATCACGCCGAGCAGCCACGCAGCGACACCGAGCGCCACCACCCACGGCGTGGCGGATCGGTGCGCGGCGCCGAGCTCGAGCGGGACCGAGACCACCATCACGAGCAGCGCTTGGAGGCCGAAGACCTTGACCAGCACCCGGCCGAACGGCACGGATGAGATCGGGCCCCCCAGATAGGACTCGTACCGCGGATCGTCGTGGTCCCAGGCGCGGACGCGACGGCCGAGGTGCCAGCTGAGCCGCACCCCCCAGATGCCCACCAGCGCCAGGAGGAGCCAGGCGCGCCAGGAGGGGGTGCCGCCGTCGGCGACGACCCCGAGGACGGCGGCCACCATCGCCGCCACGAAGCTGGCGCCCCAGGCTGCGTCGACGTAGGCGGCCTTACCGGTCCGCCGGGTGATGGTCGCCGTGATGCCCATGACGGCGACGACCGCGATGACCGCCGCCGTCAGGGCGCTGGCCAGCCAGGGGGTGCTCACCCCAGCTCACTCGGGCGGGTGAAGAGGAGCTGGTAGTCGTCCAGGTAGCCGGAGGCGAACCCCGCGCGCGAGTACTCCAGGTAGAAGTGCCACAGGCGTCCGAAGATCTCGTCGAATCCCAGTGCCCGCCACGCCTCCGTCTGCGCCACGAAGCGCGCGTCCCACTGCCGGAGCGTCTCGGCGTAGTGCTGACCGATCGACACCGAACGGGTGAGCCGGAGCCCGGTGTGCTCCCGGGTGGTGGTCTCCAGTGCCTCGATGGACGGCAGGAACCCCCCGGGGAAGATGTACTTGTTGATCCAGGTGTAGGTGTTCCGTGTGGCCAGCATCCGGTTGTGCGGCATGGTGATCGCCTGGATCACCGCGCGCCCACCCGGCGCGAGCACCCGGTCGATTGCCTCGAAGTAGGTCGGCCAGTAGCGCCAGCCGACCGCCTCGATCATCTCCACGGAGATGACGGCGTCGTAGCTCCCGTCGACATCGCGGTAGTCGCACAGCTCGACCTGGATCGCGTCGGTCAGGCCGGCCTCGGCGATCCGCTCCCGGGCCAGCTCCTGCTGCTCGACGGACAGCGTGATGGTGCGCACCGTGGCACCGCGCTGGGCCGCACGGATCGCGAGCGCACCCCACCCGGAGCCGATCTCGAGGACGCGCGTGCCCTGGCCGACCTCGGCCATGTCGAGGAGGTCGTCGATCTTGCGGATCTGGGCGGTCCGGAGATCGCCGCCGACCACGGGACGTCCGTCCGCGTCCTCCTCGAAGCGGGCCGACGAGTAGCTCATGGTCGAGTCGAGGAACAGCGCGAAGAGGTCGTTGGAGAGGTCGTAGTGCCGGGCGATGTTGCGCTGGGTGTCGGCCTTGGCGCCCCGATCCCGCGAGTACGGTCGAGGCATCACCACGGCCCGCAGTGCCTGCAGCGCGGGCGGGATCAACGTCGAGACGCGACTGGCGAGCACCGTCAGGAACGCGGCCAGGTCCGGGCTGCTCCACGCGCCGGTCATGTACGCCTCACCGAAGCCGATGTTCTTGTCGACCCCGATGCGCGCGAAGAGCTCCTCGGGGCGGTGGACAGTCATGCTGGGGCCGCCACGGCCATAGGTTCGTCCGTCGAGGTGGACGGTCACGTCACAGCGGTCCACCGCGGAGAGGAAGAGCCGACGCGCGATCCGACTCGCCACCGCGGTCCGGAGACCGCCCTGGACAGGCGGAAGTCCTTCGTCGAGAGGCTCGAGGCTCGTCGACTCCGAGGTGATCTGGTCGAAGGGGGTCACGGTGGTGGTCACTGGAGGGCCTCCTGGTGATGGGGTGGTCGGGGTTGGATCGGGAGTCGACGGGCCCACAGCTTGATGCCGTGGATCCGGATGCGGGCGGCATCGCGCAGCGATGCGAGCGGCGCCCACCAGGGCGGCGACGGGCATTCTCGACCGGTGAGCGCGGCGGAGAACCGGGCGCCCTGCTCGGTCCGGAGGCCCACGCGAAGGTCGAGCTGATGGCTCGGCACTGGGACGACGACCTCATAGGAGCCGTCGACGCCGTGGAAGGGCGAGACGTACATCGCCTTGTCGACGGTCGCCCGCCCGGCCGCGTCGGGCCGCAGCGGATAGGCATGCCGCTCGCCGTAGGTGTTGTGGACCTCCACGACGGCCAGGTCGACGTCGCCCTCGCGGTCGAGGCACCACCCGACGCTGATCGCGGTGACGCAGAACCCGAAGGCGCGCGGATCGCCGCCGAGCAGGACCCGTCCGCCGGAGAGGCTGATGACTTCGCGCTCGAGATAGCGCTCCAGCGAGTGGCGCAGGGCTCCGGGCTGTCCGTCGAGGTGGTCCGCCGCCACGATCCGGCCGCGCACGAGATCCGCGAGACGCCCCGGCGAAGGCTCTCGGTCCATGGCGTCGACGTCCACGACCCACATCCAGGAGCGATGCGCGAACGCCCGCCGCCAGGGTGTCCGGCGCACATGCGTCACCCGGGTCTCGTAGACGCGCTTGTCGTCGTTCATCAGGCGCGTGCCTCGGCGCGGGCGACGTGCTTGGGGGCGATCCACTCGAAGCCGAGGTACTCGGCGGCCGCCAGACCGGAGCGGGCTCCGTCCTCGTGGAAGCCCCACCCGTGGTACGCACCGGCGAAGGCGATCCGGCGTGTGCTGATCTCCGGCAGTCGCGCCTGGGCGGCAACGGAGGTCGGCGTGTAGAGGGGGTGCTCGTAGTCGCGGGTGGTGATGATCGTGGCGGGGTCGATGCGCTCCTCCGCGCCCAGGGTGACCAGGTAGTGGGTCGAGGTGTCGAGGCGCTGGAGCCGGGTGAGGTCGTAGGTGACGGTCACCGGGCCCTCGGACTCGCGGATCCGACGGAAGTTCCACGACGACCATGCCCGACGCGCCCGCGGCATCACGCTGGCGTCGGTGTGCAGGATCGCCCGATTCGCCGAGTACGGCATCGCGGCAAGGACCTCCGACTGCGCCTCGGTGGGCGCGGCCAGCATGTGCAGGGCCTGCCGAGGATGCACGGCGATGACCACGGCGTCGTAGCGCCGCTGGTCGAGGTCGGAGTCGATGATCTCGACCCCGTCCTCGTGCTCGTAGACCGACGTGACCGGCCGGCCGAGCCGGACCTCGTCGATGGCCTCGACGACCCGGGTCACGTACTCGTTCGACCCGCCGGTCACGGTGCGCCACGTCGGACTTCCGAACACGCTCAACATGCCGTGGTGCTGGAGGAACTCGAAGAGATAGCGGGCCGGGTAGAAACCCGCCTCCTGAGGATCACAAGACCACACCGCCGCCACCAGCGGTTGCATGAAGTGCCGCACGAAATAGGGACTGAACCCCTGCTCCTGCAGGAACGCGCCGAGGGTCATCTCC
>JBQCJL010000099.1:0-5335 GCA_051952795.1 Marmoricola sp. | reverse complement strand
CGCGACTTCGAGTTCGAGGCGGCCCAGCCGCTGGACTCCTATCGGGACGACTTCACCAAGATGGTGATCCAACTCGAGCAGCCGTGCCGGGTTCGCTATCGCAGGCGGACGCGATGAGGGTCGTCGCGGACACCTCGATCTGCCAAGCCCACCAGCTCTGCCAGGGCGAGGCCCCCGACGTCTTCGGGTTCGACGAGGACGCCGACGTCGTGACGATCCTGAACGAATACCCCGACGAGTCCCGCCGCTCCGATGTCACCACCGCGGTGAAGTACTGCCCCGCCTTTGCCCTGTCCATCGAGGAGAACTGAATGCTGACCCGTGCTGAGATCGAGGAGTTCTGGGACTCCTGGCTGGACATCAACCGACAGGCCGAGCGCACCGGCGATTGGCGCGTGATGGCCGAGTGGTACGCCGAGGACGCCACCTACGGCTGGATGTACTCACCCGACGAGCACTTCATGGCGGTGGGTCGGGACCAGGTGCGCGAGTGGGCCATCGGCATCGAGATGGACGGTCTCGACGGCTGGCATTACGACTACGTCTGCACGCTGATCGACGAGCAGAAGCAGATGATCCTGGGCTTCTGGAAGCAGAAGTCGGGAATCATCAACGACGAGACGGGCGAGGAGTACGAGATCCTCGGCCTGGGCGGTTCCTGGTTCGGGGTGGAGCGTCAGACGTCGGGACCGGACGAGGGTCTGATCAAGATCGCCTGGCAGCGCGACTTCTTCGACATGCCGTCGACCGCCCACACCTTCCTGGAGATCCTGTCCGCCAACAAGGCGCCCGACACGCTCCTCAAGCGGATGTCCGTAGCGGGTCACGGCGTACCCGGTCACTACCACTACAAGGACCTGCCCTCGACGGTGTGGCCCCCGCCGGTTGAGCGCGGCGACTTCATCACCCAGGAGGCAAGCGCATGAGCGCCCGTCAGCCGACGAACCCGCCCGCGCTGCAGCTCATCGACGGCAAGCTGACCGAGGCGAGCGACGGTGCTCGCTATCCGATCCTGAACCCGGCGACCGGCGCGCAGATCGGCACTGCCCCGGACAGCACCGCCGCCGACGTCGATGCCGCCATCGAGGCAGCGCGCCGCGCGTTCGACGAGACGGACTGGTCGACGGATCACGACTTCCGGATCCGCTGCCTGCGCCAGCTCCACCACGCTCTGGTGGAGAACGCCGACATCCTGCGGGAGCTCACCACGGCCGAGGTCGGCGCGCCGGCCTTCCTGGTCGCCGGGCCGCAGTTCGACACTCCGGTCGAGACGCTGGCCTGGACCATCGGATTGGCCGAGGGCTACGCGTGGGAGACCGACCTCGGCGTCGGGGTCACGATGGGCATCGAGTCACGCCGGACCGTCCGTCGCGAGCCGGTCGGCGTGGTCGCCGCCATCACGCCGTGGAACTTCCCGAACCAGATCAATCTGGCCAAGGTCGGGCCGGCGCTGGCAGCGGGTTGCACAGTGGTCCTCAAGCCCGCGCCCGATACGCCGTGGCTGGCTGCGGAGCTCGGCCGCCTGGTCGCGGAGCAGACCGACATCCCGGCCGGTGTCCTCAACGTGGTGACCCCCTCGCGCAACGACGTCGCCGCCGTCCTCACCACCGATCCCCGCATCGACATGGTGTCCTTCACCGGCTCGACCGCCACGGGCCGAGCGATCATGGCGGCCGCGGCGCCCACCTTGAAGAAGGTCTTCCTCGAGCTCGGTGGAAAGTCCGCGGCGATCGTGCTCGACGACGCGGATGTCGCGTCGGCGGCGGCCACCACCGCGTTCGCCGTCTCGGTGCACGCGGGACAGGGCTGCGCGTTGACCACCCGACTGGTCGTGCCGCGGGAGCGTTACGACGAGGCGGTCGCCTCGGCAGCGGCCACCTTCGAGGCCCTCGGCGCCAAGGATCCCGCTGATCCCGGGACCATCTGCGGGCCGGTGATCTCGGCGCTCCAACAGCAGCGGGTCAAGAGCTATCTCGACCTCGCCGTCGAGGAGGGCGGCCGCATCGCCACCGGCGGTGGCACCAGCGCTCCGAGCGACGAGCTCGCGGGAGGGTTCTGGATCGAGCCCACCGTCATCGCCGGCCTCGGCAACGACGCACGCGTCGCCCGCGAGGAGATCTTCGGACCGATCCTGGTCGTGATCCCGCACGACGGCGACGAGGACGCGATCCGCATCGCCAACGACTCGCCGTACGGCCTGTCGGGATCGGTGGAGTCCGCCGACCTCGAGCGTGCCAAGGGCGTCGCGCGCCGGATCCGCACCGGGACGATCGGCGTCAACGGCGGCCAGTGGTTCAACGCCGACGCCCCGTTCGGTGGCTACAAGCAGTCCGGACTCGGTCGCGAGATGGGTGTGGCCGGGTTCGAGGAGTACCTGGAGATCAAGACGATTGCGGAGCCAACATGAGATTCGAGAACAAGACCATCGTCGTCACCGGCGCCGCCCAGGGCATCGGTGAGGCCTACGCCCGAGCGCTCGGCGCCGAGGGCGCGAACGTCGTCGTGGCCGATCTGAATGAGGCCGGAGGCAAAGCGGTCGCCGACGCGATCGTGGCCCAGGGAGGCAGCGCGCTGTTCGTGCAGTGCGACGTCTCCAGCGCCGAGTCCGCGGCATCGCTGGTGCACCAGGTCAAGGCTGCGTTCGGTGGCATCGACGGTCTGGTGAACAACGCCGCGATCTACGGGGACATGCAGTTCGACCTGCTGATCACGGTCGATTGGGACTACTACAAGCGCTTCATGAGCGTGAACATGGACGGTGCGCTCGTCATGACCCGAGCCGTGTTCAGCTCCATGCAGGAGCGCGGCGGCGGCTCGATCGTGAACCAGTCGAGCACGGCGGCCTACCTGTACTCCGGCTTCTACGGACTCGCGAAGACGGGCGTCAACGGCCTCACCCAGCAGCTGGCCCACGAGCTCGGCGGGATGAACATCCGGGTGAATGCGATCGCACCTGGACCGACCGACACCGAGGCCACGAGGACGCAGGCCGGCGACGCCTCCAAGGAGCTGGTCAAGAACCTCGCGATCAAGCGCATGGGTCAGCCTGAGGACATGGTCGGGGCGTGCCTCTTCCTGCTGTCCGAGGAGTCCTCATGGGTGACCGGTCAGATCCTGGCCGTCGACGGCGGGCAGACTTTCCGACCATGAGCACTGTGCCGGAGGTTGAGGAGGCGGCTAAGTCGCCGTCACGAAACCGGAGAAAGAAGAGGGTGGGGTTCGTCGGCCTGGGCAACATCGGCAAGCCGATGGCACTCCGGTTGGCGGCCTCCGACGAGGTGGCTCTCGTGGTCTACGACGTCGCTTCGGAGCCGGTCGCCGAGCTGGTTGCCGCCGGGGCCACCACGGTCGACAGCATCGGGACACTGATCAACAAGGTCGATCTTGTCTGCGTGATGGTCCGCGATGACGATCAGGTGCGGCACGTTCTCGAGCAGGCGTTGGCCGAGCTCAAGCCGCGCAACGACATGATGCCGGTGCCGTTCGTGGTCCACTCGACGGTGTCGCCCGAGACGCCGGCCGAGCTCCAGGCGATGATCAATCGGGTCTGCGGATTCGCGATGCTCGTGCTCGATGCCCCGGTCTCCGGTGGCGCCATGGGTGCCGCGGATGGCTCACTGGCGGTCATGGTCGGCGGCACCGACGATGCCTTCGAGATGGCCAAGCCGGTGCTGGACATCCTGGCCAGCAAGGTCGTCCATGCCGGTGCTCTGGGCGCCGGGACGCAGTTCAAGCTGGCGCGCAATCTGATGCATTTCGTCGCCTTCACGGCGGCCACGGAGGCGCAGCGTCTGGCGGAGGCAGCCGGCCTGGACCTGGTCAAGCTGGGCGAAGTGGTTCGGCACACGGATGCGATCACCGGCGGACCCGGCGCGATCATGCACCGCGATTCCACGGCGCCGTTGAGTCCGGACGACTTCTGGTACGGAGTCTTCGAGCATGTCTGCGCGATCGGGGACAAGGATCTCGACTTCGCCATCAAGTTGGCCGGTGATCTGGGCGTCGAGGTCCCCTTGGCGGAGCTGGCCCGCACGCGACTTCGGTCCGGATTGGGGTTGGGTGGATGAGTGACGAGAAGTTCGGCGACCTGCCGGAGCTGCGCCGGCGCGGCCTCTTCAAGATGGAGGAGGTCTACGGCTTCGAGATGACGGACGGCGAGGGCGACTTCTTCCGCTACACCGCGGACCATCTCTTCGCGGACATCTGGACACGTCCCGGGTTGAGCGATCGTGATCGCCGGCTGCTCCTGATCGGGATGCTTGCCGGCCAGGGTGCGGCGGATGTGCTCGGCATCCAGGTGCCGGCCGCTCTGGCGAACGGTGAGCTCGATGCCGAGGCGCTCCGCGAGATCGTGGTCTTCCTCAGCCACTACGCCGGCTGGCCCCAGGGTGCCCGGCTGAATTCCGTGGTCGAGAGCGCGATCGCGGCGGAGGCGAAGAAGAAGGGCTGAGCGAGCCAGGCTGGCGCTGCTGCGAGCGGTCCGCTCGCGCTGGTTAGACTCTTCGCGGCCAGACCGGGGCACAGCCCCAGGCCTGATGAGGAAGGTGCGCTGAGTTGAAGAGCGTCGTCTCCGCCGTGAAGTCCGCGGTTCTCAAGTTCGTGGTCGCCCGCACCGGCGGCATCGACTTCACCAAGCTCGACAAGATCCCCGACAGCATCGCGTGGCCGCTGCTGCGGGACGGTCTGGACCCGACCACCCGGCTCACCGAGGCGCGCGAGCAGGACCCCGTGCAGAAGCTGGCCTCCTTCATGGGCCTCGACGTCTGGCTCATCACGGGCTACGAGGCGGCGCGCGAGGTCTTGGGCAACGTCAACCACAGCACCGACATCCGCCCCTACATGGGCAAGAGCGGTGACGTGGAGAAGGGCGACATCGGGGGGCTGGGCTTCACCGACCCGCCCGAGCACACCCGCCAGCGCAAGCTGCTGACGCCCGAGTTCACGATGCGTCGCCTCGCCCGGCTCAAGGACGGCATCGACGACATCATGAACCACCAGCTCGACGAGACGCAGGCGGAGGCGGACGCCACCGGCGGCGTCGTCGACCTGGCCCAGACGTTCGCCTTCCCGGTGCCGTTCCGGGTCATCTGCGACCTGCTCGGCCTCCCCGCGGAGCAGCGCGAGAAGTTCCGCAAGCTCGGTAGCGCCCGCTTCGACATGTCGCAGGGCGGCATGGGTTCGGTCAACGCCATCGGCGGGTCGCGCGAGTTCCTGCTCGCGGAGACCGCGAGTCAGCGCACCGATCCCGGTCCGGGCCTCATAGGTCAGATCATCCGTGACAGTGGCGACCTGATCAACGACTTCGACCTCGGCGGTCTTGCCGACGGCGCCTTCA
>JBQCJL010000098.1:0-8918 GCA_051952795.1 Marmoricola sp. | reverse complement strand
ACTGGAGCTCCGCCGAGTACGCCGCGTGGGCGACCGATTCGCTGTGCAGGCTGCTGCTCGACGACTGAGGGCCCTTCGAGATTCGACCTCCCTGCATTCACAGCCAACCCTGAGCAGCGGTTGCGCGGCTAGTGCTAGACACGAGTCGTGCTGCGATTCTTCTTGCTGGGGACGATCGTCATCTTCGGGGCTCTTGCGGTGCTCGCCGCCGCCATCGGGGGATGGGGCTGGTGGATCCTCGTCGCGGTCCTCGCCGCTCTGCTCGTGGTCGGCCTGTACGACGTCCTCCAGCGCAAGCACTCGATCCTGCGCAACTATCCGGTCCTCGGGCACATGCGCTTCCTGCTCGAGGACATCCGGCCCGAGCTCCAGCAGTACTTCATCGAGCGCAACTGGGACGGCCGCCCCTACGACCGTGACACCCGGACGTCGATCTACGAACGCGCCAAGAACGTCAGGGAGGAGCAGCCCTTCGGTACCGAGCGTGATGTCGATGAGCCGGGGTACGAGTACCTCGTGCACTCCACCCACCCGGTGCCGCCGCGGGAGACGCCGCCCCGGGTCCGCATCGGCGGCAGGGATTGCACCCGGCCCTACGACATGGCCCTGATGAATGTGTCGGCGATGAGCTTCGGGGCCCTCAGCGGCAACGCCATCGTGGCGCTGAACCAGGGCGCGGCGCGGGGAGGGTTCGCCCACGACACTGGCGAGGGCGGACTCAGCCGCTACCACCGCAAGGGTGGCGACCTGGTCTGGGAGATCGGGAGCGGCTACTTCGGCTGCCGCACCGAGGGCGGCGACTTCGACCCCGCCAAGTTCCGGGAGACGGCGGGCTTGGACGAGGTCAAGATGGTCTCGCTGAAGCTGAGCCAGGGCGCCAAGCCCGGCATCGGTGGCGTGCTGCCGGGAGCCAAGGTGAGCCAGGAGATCGCCGACGCGCGTGGTGTCCCGGTCGGCGAGAAGTGCGTCTCGCCGCCCGCCCACAAGGTCTTCTCGACCCCACGCGAGCTGGTGCTCTTCATCGCGAAGATGCGCGAGCTCTCCGGAGGCAAGCCGGCCGGTTTCAAGCTGTGCATGGGGTCGCGCGCCGAGTTCCTGTCAATCTGCAAGGCCATGCTGGCCGAGGGCGTGACCCCCGACTTCATCATCGTCGACGGTGGCGAGGGCGGAACCGGAGCGGCCCCTCTGGAGTACGAGGACCATGTCGGCACGCCGCTGACGGAGGGCTTGCTCAACATCCACAACGCGCTGGTGGGTGTCGGACTGCGCGATCAGATCAAGGTGGGTGCGAGCGGCAAGGTCGCGACCGGCGTCGACATCGTGAAGCGCCTGGTGCAGGGCGCCGACTTCACCAACTCCGCTCGCTCGATGATGATGGCCGTCGGGTGCATCCAAGCGCAGCTGTGCCACACGAACACCTGCCCGGTCGGGGTGGCGACCCAGGATGCGAAGCGAGCCCGTGCGCTCGACGTCCCGGACAAGACCGACCGCGTGTACTACTACCAGAAGCACTGCGTGGAGCAGGCGCTCCAGGTGATGGGCTCGATGGGGGTGACCGGGCCAGAACAGCTGCGGCCGCACATGCTGCGACGCCGCCTCGACCACCGCACGGTGCTCTCGTACGCGGAGATGTTCCACCACCTTCGCCTCGGCGAGCTGCTGGAGGCACCTCCCGAGGGCTCGTGGGCGCGCGACTGGGAGCTCGCGAACGCGGACTCCTTCCACGTCTGAGTCGTCAACGAAGGGATCGTCATGGGAACCATTGCCGAGCTGATCGTCACCGCCCTCGCGGATCACGGCGTCACCAGCGTGTGGGGAGTCGTGGGGGATGCGCTCAACCCGGTGACCGACGCGATCCGGCGCGAGGACCGCATCGAGTGGGTGGGGGTGCGGCATGAGGAAGCCGGCGCATTCGCCGTCAGTGCGCAGGCTCAGCTGACCGGCCGCCTCGGCGTGTGCATGGGCACGGTCGGCCCCGGCGCCGTCCATCTGCTCAACGGCCTCTACGACGCTGCGAAGTCGCACGCGCCAGTGCTTGCGATCGTGGGTCAGGTGCCCCGTGAGGACATGGGCAGCGACTTCTTCCAAGAGGTCGACAACGACAGCGTCTTCGTCGATGTCTCGGTGTTCAACCGCACCGTCACCAATGCCGACCAGATGCCGGAGCTCTTGGAGCAGGCGGTCAATGCGGCACTGAGCGAGCGAGGGGTGGCGGTCCTGTCGATCCCCGGCGACGTGGGTGCGCTGGAAGTACCGGATCGCAGCCTCACCTTCGTCCGCGAGCCCAGCCCGGCGCCGGCGGCGCCCGACGAGCTGACCAAGGTCGCCGAGGTCCTCAATGCGGCCGGGGCCGTGACCCTGCTGGTCGGCCAGGGCGCGGCCGCTGCCCGCGACGAGGTCCTGCAACTCGCGGATCGGCTGGCGGCCCCGATGGTGCTCACCCTGAAGGCGAAGGCACCGTTCGAGCGGGACAACCCGTTCGAGGTCGGACAGTCGGGACTCCTGGGAAACCATGCCAGCGCGGTCGCCTTCGAGCATTGCGATGTGCTGCTCATGCTGGGCACGGACTTCCCGTACAAGAACTTCTATCCGTCCGGGAAGACGGTCATCCAGATCGATCGCGCCGGCCGCCACATCGGTCGGCGCACGCGCGTCGACCACGGTCTCATCGGAGACGTCGGGGCGTCGCTGCGCGAGCTGCTCCCGCAGCTGGCCAGCAAGGATGACCGTGACCACTTGGAGAAGGCTCGCCACAGCTACGAGCGGTGGATGGCCCGCCAGGCCGAGCTGGCCGATCCGGCGTATGAGTCCAAGCCCAAAGGACTGCTCCGGCGGCACGTGGACAATCCCTCCGGCCGCGTTCGTCCGGAGGCGGTCGGGGCCGCGATCAACCGGCTCGCCGCGGACGACGCCATCTTCACCTCCGACACGGGAATGTCGACGGTGTGGCTGGCTCGGTTCGTGCGGATGCACGGCGAGCGGCGACTGGTCGGGTCGTACAACCTCGGCTCGATGGCCAATGCGATGCCCCAGGCCCTCGGCCTGAGTGCGCTCGACCGATCCCGGCAGGTCATCGCGCTCTCGGGAGACGGCGGGCTGTCGATGCTCATGGGTGACCTCATCACGGCCGTGGCGCACCAGTTGCCGATCAAGGTGGTGGTGTTCAACAACGGTCGGCTCGGCATGGTGAAGCTCGAGATGGAGCAGGTCGGACTTCCCGAGTTCGGGACCGTTCTCCATAACCCGGACTTCTCGGCAGTGGCCGCGGCGGTGGGCATGCGCGGCTTCCGCGTCGACGCCGTGGGAGACCTCGAGTCCACGCTGCGGGAGGCGCTGGCGGTCGAGGGACCGGCGTTGGTCGACGTCCTCACCAACCCCGACGAGATCGCCATCCCGCCCAAGCCGACGCTGCAGCAGGGCTGGGGCTTCGCCATCGCCAAGAGTCGCGAGTTCATCGACAGCCCTGAATAGCCTGATTAAAAGCCGCCTGGGTTGGGTATTGAGAAAGGGTCGATTCATTCCTCAGGAAGGTGATGGCAATGGTGACTCTCGGAGTCGTGCTCCTGCTTATCGGATTGATTATCGGAATGCCCGTGCTGGTCACGATCGGCCTGATCCTGCTCGTGGTGGGGCTGGTCCTCAACCTGGCGCCGATCGGTGGATCGACGCGCCGAGTCTGGTAGCTCGCTTCAGAAGAGTCGACCGTGCGCATCTCAGGCATCGTCGTCCTCATCTGGCTGCTGATCGGTGTCGCGGCCGCCGCACAGCGCGGTGAGCTGACCCACCGAAGCGGCTCGTGTAGTTCAGTGGCCACCGTCGCGGTCGTGATCGTGGCGGGGCCACTGAACTATGTCGGCGTGAATCCGCATGTGGGTTGTACGACTCCGCGACCGAGTTCAGCCCCGGCGGCGTAAAAGCCCATCCAAGAATGGCCACCCCTTTCTTTTGAGGGGTTTGCAGAAATAGCATCAACCAGTCGGGCCGTGTCAGACATCGGCGCTTTGGCCCGTGGGTCTCAAGGACGATTCTCATGCACACCCACCTCCGCCCCGACGTTCTCCGGCTCGTCTGCGCCGAACTACCGGCCTCCGACGCGTCCTGGATCCGCTCGCTCCCTGCGGACGAGCTCACCACTCACCTCGAGGCCTACAGCGTCCTGCGCCGGATGCGCATCCGCCTTCCCGCGGATCTCGAGCAGGAATTCCTGCGGTGCGTGCTGGAGCAGATGACCTGTCACAAGCCGGACTGCCAGGGCGGAGGGCGTTCCACCGCTGACTTCCAGCGCGCCGCGGCGGGTTGGAGCGGTCGGCCGGTGTCGTCACCATCCGCGCTGAGCGTGTCAGCCGCGCAGTGAACGCGGGAGGGTGACGACCTTCCTGACCCGAGCGTGCGCGAGCGCCGCTCTCGCGGCGTTCATGCCGCAGGCACCGTGCACTCCGCCCCCGGGGTGCGCCGAGGCGGAACCCAGATAGAGGTTCTTGATCGAGGTCTCGGCACGCCCGAGGCCCGGCACCGGTCGGAACACGAGCTCTTGGTGCAACTGCGACGTGCCGCCGTTGATGGCGCCGCCGATCAGGTTGGCATCGCGCTCCTCCATCTCGCGGGGGCCCAGGATCCGCCGCGCCACCACACGCTCGCCGAAGCCCGGTGCGGTCTCCTCGAACCTCGCCTGCATCCGGTCGGCGAAGCGCTCGAGGTCGTCGTGGTCCCACACCCCGCGGATACCTTGGTCACCGGCGTCACGCGTTGCCTGCTGGGGGACGTGGCAATACGCCCACAGCGACTCCGTTCCGGCCGGTGACCGGGTCGGATCGGTAGTGGTCATCTGACCGGTCAGCATGAACGGCCGGGCGGGCACGGCGTGCGCCGAGACCTGACTGAGAGCCTCGCTCATCTGCTCGACGGAGTCAGCGAAATGCACGGTGCCTGGCGCGTACGGGGGTGGCGACGCCCAGGGAACCGGACCGTCGAGCGCCCAGTCGACCTTCACGGTCGACGGGTCGAGCTGGAAATGCGTCATGGCCTCCCGCGTTCGAGCGGGCAGGTCCTCGTCGTGCACCAGGCCGCCGTACAGGTGTGGCGCGACCACATCCGCGATCACGCCCTGGCGAGCGAAATGACGATCGCCGTGCTCGGTCAGCACGCCGGTCGCGCGACCACCCTCGACGAGCACGCGGGTCACCGCGGAGGAACAGCGGATCTCGCCCCCGAGCGACTCCACCCGGCGGGCCAGCGCTCGGGCCAGGTTGCCGGCGCCGCCCTCGGGCACGGGAAAGCCGACAGTCTGGCCGAGCATCACCAGCAGCAGACCCATCAGGCCGGAGCCAGCGGCATCGAGCGGGATGTCGGCATGCGCCGCATTGCCGGCGAGCAACAGTCGGGGCGCGTCGCCGCCGAACCGGGTCCGGCCCATCTCCACCGCGGGCGAGAGCAGGCTGCGCACGAAACCCAGGCCACCGACGGAGGGCAGCTTGGTCAGCGCCCGAAGTCCCTGACGAACGGGAGGGAAGGGCGTGACGAGCCCTCCGACCAGGGCATCACCGATGCGATCCCACTCCGCGCACATCTCCAACCACGCCGCCCCGTCACCCGGGTGCTGCTCCTCCATGAGACCGGCAGTGATCTCACGGTCCCGGTGAAGGAGCGCCCAGGAGCCGTCCTGACGCGGGTGGGCGACCACGGCAGGGGCGTGCGCCCACCGGAGACCGTGCCGCTCGAGCTGGAAGCGCTGGATGGCCGCGGAGGCGGCTGCCAGCGGGTAGAACGAGCTGAAGGTGTCGTGGATGAAGCCCGGATGCACGTCGTCCGCGCTGCGGACGGCTCCGCCGACCTGGGGCTGGGCCTCCAGCACCAGGACCGACCAGCCCTTGTCGAGCAGAGCGTTGGCCGCCACCAGCCCGTTGGGGCCGGCGCCGACGACGACGGCGTCGAACGCTGACTCAGCCATGCCGTCTCCCGTGCATCAAGCCGTCATGGCTCGGTGCTCGGCGATGAAGGCGAGGCGGCGCAGTGATTCCACGTTGCGGATCTTGAGCATCAGATGCATCACCGGCTTGGGGATCAGCAGGGCGGGACCGGAGACGGCCTCCTCGGCGATCTCGACCCGCGTGTGGGCGCCCGCCGCGGTGATCGTCATCCGGACCTCGGCCTCACCCATGGGCCATGCCCGAGCACGCAGCTTCAGGAACCGTGTCGGCTCCGAGGCGAGCACCTCGGTGTTGTCGTCCACCGTGGCCGGCCAGACGCCGACGGAGTGGTGGATCCTGGCGCCCACCTGCGGCCAACTGGCCTCGACGTCGCGCATCCGCGTAGCCCCCACCACCCAGACCGGATAGAGCCAGCCGTCGGACAGGACCTCCCACACCTGGTCGGGCGTGGCCTTGATGGTTCTCGAGTTGACGCTCACCGCATCTCCATACCCTGCTCGAGCCCCTGCCACACCTGGCTAGGGTCGAGACGTGCCCCACTTCGAGCCTGCGTCGACCGACGATCCGCGAGCCGCGCGCCTGCTCACGCACTACTTCACGTCACGCGAGCTCGGGTTCACCACGCACGCCGGCGGATATCGGATCGTGGCGCCGGATCCCGCGTGGTTCACGCCTCCGCGGGGCGTCTTCCTGGTGGTCGAGGAGGAGGGCGTCCCTGTCGGATGCGGAGGCATTCGGCGCCTCGCGGACATCGACGGTGCGGTGACCTATGAGGTCAAGCACCTGTGGCTGGAGGAGGAGGCGCGCGGCCGGGGCTGGTCGAGGCTGCTCATGAGCGAGTTGGAACAGCGAGCGCGCGACCTGGGCGCCGAGTTGATGGTGCTCGACACCAACGACTCGCTGGTAGCCGCGCAGGAGCTCTACCGCAGCTCCGGCTATGAGGACACCGCGCCCTACAACGACAACCGGAACGCCACCCACTGGTTCCGGAAACGGCTGACCGCCGGATAGCCCGATTCAGCCGCGCTGCTCGGCGAGCGTCGCCTTGGTCCAGGTCAGCTCACGGCTGGCGAGATCCAGGATGCCGATGGAGTCGGCGGGCAGGTCGGTCCACCCCTCGGGGTCGATGCCGCTGGACACGATCTGGGTCTGGTCGCCGCGATGGCGGACGTCCATGCCGAAGTACTCGTCGTCGGTGTGCCGGAGGCGCTCCGCCGCGATTCCCAGTCCTTTCAGCGCCGGCGGAGGCGAGGCGTGTGAATTGACGTGGATGGCGAACAGGCGAGCGGGAGTGAGCAGGAGGGCGTTGAGACTCGCCGCCGGAAACTGCTCGGCCAGCGTCGTGACGGCCCGCGTGACCCCGGTGATCTCGTCATCGCACTCACCGATCGTCTGCACCACGTAGCGGAAGTAGCGCTCGCTGTCGGTGCTGCCTTCGAGCGCCGCGCGGCTCTCCGGGGTGAGCAGCTCGTCGAGGTCGTCGATCGGCGTGATGTTGCCGTTGTGCGCCATCGCGAGGTCGCCGTCGACGAAGGGATGCGTGTTCTCGATGCATCGGGGGATGCCCGGGGTGGCCCAGCGCAGATGGACGATGCCGGTGCGCGCGAGGGCCTGGCCCGCGAGCTCCCGGTATTGCGGATCATGCTGGGCGCAGGTGGTCGAGGTGACGTGCTGCAGAGTGCCCTGATCGTCGTGCCAGGCCATCCCCCAACCGTCGGAGTGGATGGCGGTGAGGGCCGTGTAGTCCTCGAAGTCGACGGGTCCCAGGGCGTCGATCAGCGAGATCGGATCGGCGGCGACGTAGGCGAGCAGGCGACACATGACGACGAACCTCCTTGTCTTCGACCCTCGCACGCGGCATCAAATCCCGCCATGCTGGGAACACAGAAGCATGCGAACGGTGGGGGTCGAGGAAGAGTTCCTGCTGCTGGGTGCGCGGCCCGACGGGTCAGGTCCGGGAGTGGCGGACGTGCTCCGCATCGCGTCCTACGACCGAGCGACCGTGTCCGGGGACGACGATGAGCCGCACGGCTCCCTGGTGCATGAGCTGAAGCAGCAGCAGGTCGAGGCGAACAGCGCCCCGCACGCATCGATGGACGCCCTGGGGGAGGAGCTGTTGGCTTGGCGACGACAGGCGGCGTCGGCGGCCGAGCGGGTGGGCATGACCCTGGTCGCCTCCGGCACCTCGCCGTGCGAGATCACCCCGCGCCCGGTCCGTACCGAGCGCTATGACCGGATGAGCGAGCAGTTCGGCGCGCTGGCGCGCGAGCAGCTCTGCTGCGGCTGCCATGTGCACGTGCAGGTGGCCTCGCTCGACGAGGCCGCTGCGGTCATGGACCGGATCCGGGTGTGGTTGCCGGTCCTGCTCGCGCTGAGCGCCAACTCGCCCTTCTACCAGGGCGAGGACACCGCCTACGTCAGCTACCGCTCGCAGATGTGGGGCCGCTGGCCGGGCGCGGGTCCGATCGACCTCGTGGGGAGCGCGGACGGCTACCGGGAGCTGGTGGAGTCGGTGGTCGGCACGGGCGTCCTTCTGGACGAGGGGATGGTGTACTTCGACGCTCGGTACTCCGAGAAATTCTCCACGGTGGAGATCCGCGTCGCGGACGTGTGTCTTCGGGTGGAGGATGCGGTTCTCATCGCGGCGCTGTGCCGCGCCTTGGTGGAGACCGCGGCTCGGGAGTCGACCGAGGGGATCGCGGCTCCACGAGCGTCGTCCACCCTGATCGCCCTGGCCAAGTGGCGAGCCGCTCGCTGGGGCGTGTCGGGAGACCTGCTGGACCCGGCGACCTGGCGGCCTCGGCCCGCTGGGGAGGTGGTGGCGACGATGATGGACGCCTTGCGGCCCGCCCTTCTGGCATCGGGCGACCTGGCGCTGGTCGAGGCTGGCGTGCAGCGCATCTTCGACCAGGGCACCGGCGCCGCGATCCAACGCGGGACCTACGCCCAGAACGGCAGCTTCGATGAGCTGGTCGCCCTGCTGGCACGGCA
>JBQCJL010000097.1:0-6197 GCA_051952795.1 Marmoricola sp. | reverse complement strand
TGGGCCGCATGCCCCAGCTCGTGGCCGACGACCACCTCCACCTCCCGCTGGCTCATCGACCTGAGCAGGGTGTCGTCCAAGACCAGGCGCTCCGTGGGGCCGAATCCGGCGACTTCGGCGTTCTCCGCCGTCGTGCGGGTCGAGGCATCCGCGACCACGACGTCGCGGAGGTGGACGCCCTCCTGCCGAGCCAGAGCGAAGATCGCGGTCCTCAGTGAGCTCTGCGGCAACGGATGCGTGGCGGCGAAGAGCGGCTCGACGACCACCGGGACGATCAGCGACCCGACGACCACCGCCACACCCGCGAGCGCACTGAGCACCAGCGGCCAGGTACGCGGACAGCGTCGGACCACGAGGACGACCGCCACGACGGCGAGAGCCAGTGGGATCCAGCCCACCACCGTCGAGACCGCCACATCGCGCCACCACAGACCCGCGGACTCGACGCTGACGCCCGCTCGCCTCGCGTTCTGGTAACTGGCCCAATCGAACGGAAGGACAACGACCTGGGAGGCGACCGCGACCACCGCGGTACCGAGAAGAACCTGAACGATGCGGCCGCCGGGCAGGCGCAGGAAAGCGCGTCGCAGCCACGGGACGACGGCCAAGGCGAGCGCAAGGGCCAGATCGAGGAAGTACCCCGACCAGGCAAGCGGGCGCTGCTCTGCCGCATACGTGCGGAGCGTGCGCAGCTCCCGCGCGCTGAACAGGGAGTTCGGATCCACGGATCCGGAAGGCAATGCGGACCATGGGATCAGCATGATCACGCCCACCACGAACAAGACCCCCGCCACGAGGGCGAGGGTCAAGCTCAAGCGCTCAGCGCGCATCGGGGGTCAGCCGATCCGGACGGCACCCTCGTACGGCATGGAGTGCAGGGGCGCGATGACCACGCCAACCGACGGGTTCTCGGCGTTCATGATCATGCCGTTGCCGATGTACATGCCGACGTGGCTGATGCCGGGGTAGTAGAACACGAGGTCGCCGGGCTGCAGCTGACTCTCGGAGACAGGCGTGCCCTCCCCCATCTGAGCGGCGGAGTTGTGGGCGAGCGCAACACCGGCGGCGCCCCAGGCGGCCATCGTCAACCCGGAGCAGTCGAAGGCGTTGGGGCCGGCGGCACCGTAGACGTAGGGCTTGCCGACCTGGGCCATCGCGTAGCGCACGGCGACGGCGGCCATCCCCGAGACCTTCGGAACCTTGACGGACGCCGGTGCGAAGCTGGGTCCGGAGATCGACCGCACCACAGCCGCGCGCTGGGGTGCCTGGAGGGACGAGAGCTGCGCCTCCGCCTGAGCGGTCGCCTTCTTGATCACCTGGTTCTGCTTGGCGACCTGGGCGCGTGCGTGGGCCAGCGATGCCGCCTCGGTCTGCACCGCGGCACGGCGCAGGGCAAGACGCTTGAGCTCGATCGCGTATTGGTTCAGGACGTCGGCCCGCTGGCTGTTCACACCGGTCATGACGTTCATGCCCTGGATGAAGGCCGTGGGGTCACCCGACAGTGCCACCTGGGAGGCGGCGGAGAGCGACTGTCCCTGGTACTGGGACACCACGATCGCGGCCACCTGCTTGCGCATGGCGGCGCTGATGGTCTGCTCGTGCTTGTAGTCGCTGTTGAGCGCCGTCATCGTGGTCGTCGCCGACTTCACCTGGGCAGTCGCGTTGTTCAACTGCTCGGAGGCGGTCTCCGCCTCGCGGTAGAGGCGCTGGACCTTGGCCTTGACCGACTCGGGAGTCGGCTTGGCGTCGGCGGGGCTGCTGGCCAACCCGACGCTCACCAAGGTGATGGCGAAGCTAGAGGCCACGAGGGCGCGTGCGGTCGTTCGTTTCCGGCCGTCGAGCACGATCGGACGGTCTCCTCTTTGTCCAACGTCTACCAGGTGAGCTGACGGGTTCGGGCCCAAAGAACGCCCTACCAGGCAGCGAGCGCACGGTTGGCGCACGACCGACCCGGATTCACCCCAAGAACTTGGGTCCCCGGCTCCCAACGACGACCCCGAGGGATCCTCGTCGAGACTCGACGCGGCTGCCGCGCGAGCCCGTTAGCCCACGACAACGGCAGCCATGAAGCCCCAAGGGTAATTGGCCTTCCCCAAGCAGGCAAAGGCTTCCGGGCGTGTCGCCCGATGTGGCTGACCTCACCAGAGGACGCCGGACCTCTCCTGTCACAGGGGCCCCAGGAGCATCACGGTCAAGCCGAGTTCATCGCGATGTCGGCGACCGGCGTGACCAACCGCAACGGAGGCACGAGACCACCCTCGGCGAGGGCGCTGAGAGCTCGCGCCTCGTCGGCATCGAGCACCAACGAGTCGGGAGGGCCCAGCATCAGGGAGACCACGCAATCGCCGCACGCGACGTCGCGCATCAGACACTCATCGCAATCAATTCGAACTGCCATGGGCGCAGCCTGCACGCGACCACCGACAGTTCTCGCCGGCACCGTGTCGTCGCACGGAAGTGTCGGCGCCACGATCTAGCGTCAGCGATGTGAGTCCCGGCCCGTCGACGTCAGAGCGCACCCAGGTGCGCTCCCCCGCCGGCAGCTCGGTCCAGATGAGCTTCGATGAGCTCGGCCGCCCGCTCAGAGACGTCACCTTCTGCGTCGTCGACCTCGAGACGACCGGTGGCTCCGCCGCCGACGGCTCA
Organism: Marmoricola sp.; assembly: GCA_051952795.1. Taxonomy (GTDB): domain Bacteria; phylum Actinomycetota; class Actinomycetes; order Propionibacteriales; family Nocardioidaceae; genus Marmoricola. The sequence goes on along the minus strand of JBQCJL010000097.1, from coordinate 3,551 downwards.
CGGATCACCGAGATCGGCGCGGTGAAGGTCCGCGGAGGCGAGATCCTCGGGGAGTTCCAGACCTTGGTGAATCCGCGCACCGACATCCCAGCCTTCATCGCGGTCCTGACCGGCATCAGCAACGCCATGGTCGCCGGGGCGCCGGCCATCGATGCCGCCCTGCCCGCGTTCCTCGAGTTCGCGCAGGGATGCGTGCTGGTCGCTCACAACGCACCGTTCGACGTCGGGTTCCTGCGCTACTTCGCACGCGACCTCTCCTACGCCTGGCCACGCTTCGAGGTGTTGGACACCGTCACCCTCGCCCGTCGCCTCGTCGGTCGGGACGAGGCCCCCAACCACAAGCTGTCCTCGCTGGCCGAGCTCTTCGGCGCCTCGACGACCCCGGACCACCGCGCCCTCAATGACGCCCGCGCGACCGTGGACGTCCTGCACGGCCTCATCGAGCGCGTCGGCGGCCTGGGCGTGCAGACGCTCGAGGAGTTGCAGACCTTCAGCGCGCGGGTGAGCACTGCCCAGCGACGGAAGCGTCACCTCGCCGAGCACCTTCCGCATCTTCCCGGCGTCTATCTGTTCCGCGATGCGCAGGATCGGGTGCTGTACATCGGGACCTCCAAGGACCTGCGCACACGGGTGCGCTCCTACTTCACCGCCTCGGAGACCCGGTCCCGGATGGGCCGGATGGTGCAGCTGGCGGTACGAGTCGAGCCGATCGTCTGCGCCACTCCCCTCGAGGCCGAGGTCCGTGAGCTCCGGCTGATCGCCGCCCATCGACCGCCGTACAACCGCAAGAGCCGCAACCCTCGCAAGGTGCACTGGATCAAGCTGACCGTCGAGGCCTGGCCACGGCTCTCGCTGGTCAAGCAGGTGCTCGACGACGGTGCCGACTACCTCGGGCCCTTCTCCTCCAAGCAGGCCGCGCTGACCTGCCTGGAGGTCCTCCACGACGCCTTCCTGATCCGGCAGTGCACCGACCGGCTGCCGCGCGAGCCGCGCGGCTCGGCCTGCGCACTGGCCGAGATGGGCAAGTGCCTGGCGCCCTGTGAGGGCGGAGCATCACGCGACGAGTACGCCGCCATCGTCGCCAGCCTGCGAGCCAACATCCTGGAGCGCGCCGACGAGGTGCTGGCCGCCGCGGACGCCCGTATGACACACCTGGCCGTCGGCGAGCGCTACGAGGAGGCGACCCGCTACCGGGACCGCTTGGCGGCCTTCATCCGCGCGGCGTCACGCCGTCAGCGGCTGGGCGCCCTGACGCAGTGCGCCGAGATCGTGGCCGCTCGGCGCGAGGACGATCGGCGGTGGTCGGTACACGTCATCCGCCACGGACGGCTGGCCGCGGCGGGGGTGATCCCCCCGGGCGCCTCCGCTCCCGCCTTCGTGGAGAGCCTCCGCGCCGAGGCCGAGACGGTCATCGCGGCCGCCGGTCCCACGCCCGCCGCCTCCGCGGAGGAGAGCGAGCGCATCCTGCGATGGCTCGAGCAGCCCGGCATCCGACTGGTGCGCGTCGAGGGCGAGTGGACCTGTCCGGTCCGGGGCGCAGGGCGCCACCTCGAGCTCTGTGAGGGCATCGAGAAGTCGCGGCTCGACCTGGTTCCGTTCGATGCGCGGTTCCGCTCCTCGGCCTAGGAATCCGCAAAAGCCCACGGATGCGCGCCGGTGCACCTAGTGTCAGGACGGCAGGAAAGGTCGAATCACTGGTAACGGAGGGTCTCTAGTGAGCGACACGGCAACGGGCACGAGGCTGCCCGAAAAGTCCGTCTCCACCGGTGCCGGCGGGTCACCGGTGCTTCGCTATGCCCCGTTCGTGCTGGTCGCCGGGCTCCTCGCCTTCGTCGTCCGATTCGCCGCGACGCCGCTGACGAACTACGACACCTACTTCCACCTGCGCTTCGGCGGAGAGTTCCTCGACGGTCACTGGAGCCTCTGGAACCCGGGCACGGTCACTAAGTACGCGACGGCCCACTGGGTGCCGACACAGTGGAGCTCGGAGGTCCTCATGGCCGCGGCCGAGAAGGTCGGGGGTCTCGGTGCCGTCGCCTGGCTCTTCGGAGTCGTCCTCATCGGCTACGTCGTCGTGCTGTATCGCTCCGCTCGCTTCTCCGCCGGCCCGCTTCCCGCGATCCTCACCACCCTGATGGCGATCATCGCGAGCACGAGCGGGCTCTCGGCACGGCCGCAGATGATCAGCTACGTGCTCACGGCGGTGACCACGCTCGCCTGGCTGCGAACCGCACGCGACGGCCGGATCCGCTGGTGGCTCGTGCCCCTGACCTGGTTCTGGGCCACCGCGCACGGGATGTGGCCGACGGGCATCTCCATCAGCGTCGTCGCGGCGCTGGCGCTCGCCGTCGAGGGCGCCGGGGACCGCTCCCGGCAGCGCAAGCTGGCCCTCGTCCCCGTGCTCAGCCTGGTGGCCGCCGGCATCACCCCGGTCGGACCGTCGCTCTACGGAGCCGTTCTCACCGTCACCTCGCGCCGCGGCAACTTCGCCGAGTGGGGCCCGCCCGTCTGGACGTCGTTGCCCTGCGCCGTCCTGGCTCTCGGCTTCGTGATCGTCATCATCGCCGCACTCCGCAGCGGAGTCCGGATGAGCTGGTTGGACACCCTCCTGATCGTGACCGCTCTCGGCTGGGCGCTGTACTCGACGCGAACCGTCCCGGTCGCCGCGGCCATGCTCACCCCGTTCGTCGCGCGAGCGATCCAGAGCTGGTTGCCCGACCGCGAGGCGCCGCGGCGAGAGCGCTCGATCATCGCCACGATGGCCCTGGTCGCCGTCGGACTCCTGACCGCCCTGGTTCCCAGCCAGGCGAACCACCTGCCCAGCGAGCCGTCGTGGATCCAGGGCTCGCTCAGCTCGTTGCCGGCCGGCACCGCACTCCTCGACGACCAGGGCTACGGCGGCTACCTGATGTGGCGGTTCCCCCAGCTGCAACTGGTCATGCACGGCTACGGCGACACCTTCACGAGCGCGCAGCTCGACCGGATCAGCCGCCTCCAGGCCACCAAGCCCGGTTGGATCGCCGATGTTCGTGCGGTCGACGCCCACTGGGCACTGCTGAGCACCAAGTCGCCCCTGGCCTACGCCCTCATCCACACCCAGGGCTGGTCGATCGTCCAAGCATCGCCCGACGTCGTCCTCCTGCACGCACCCAAGCACGCGCCCGCGATTGGCTAGGGTGCAAGCCATGATCACCGCGATCGTCTTCGTCAACGCCGATGTCGCCCGGATTCCCGAGGTCGCCGAGGCCATCGCCGCTCTGGACGGCGTCAGTGAGGTCTATTCCGTCACCGGCGCGATCGACCTCATCGCGATCATCCGGGTCCGGTCGCACGACGAGATCGCCGATGTCGTCGCCCACCGCCTCAACAAGGTCGCGGGCGTCCAGTCGACGGAGACGCACATCGCGTTCCGTGCGTACTCGAAGGTCGACCTCGAGGCCGCCTTCTCGCTCGGTCTCGACTGACCCGGCTAGCGAGCGGTCGCGGCCACCCAGTGCTCCAGCGTCGTCGCCGCTGCCCCTGAGTCGAGCGCCTGCGCCGCGCGCGCGATG
>JBQCJL010000096.1:0-3158 GCA_051952795.1 Marmoricola sp. | reverse complement strand
AGGCGCTCGCCGCTAGCCTGCGGACTGATGATCACCAACTGGGACCGGGCGTATTCGGCGGACGACCGCGCGCGCTGGCGCGAGGAGCCGCCCAAGCGCGTGCCCGCGCCCGAGCGGACCGCCTTCGAACGTGACCGTGCGCGCGTGGTGCACTCGGCGTCGTTGCGCCGCCTTGCCGCGAAGACCCAGGTGCTCGGCCCGCAGAGTGACGACTTCGTCCGGAACCGCCTGACCCACAGCCTCGAGGTGGCGCAGGTGGCCCGAGACCTCGCTCATCCGCTGGGGGCACATCCGGACCTGACCGAGACGGCCGCGCTCGCGCACGATCTCGGGCATCCGCCCTTCGGTCACAACGGGGAGTCGGCCCTGGCCATCCTCGCCGCGGACATCGGCGGGTTCGAGGGCAACGCGCAGACTCTGCGCATCCTCACGCGTCTGGAGGCGAAGTCCCATGACGGCGTTCGCTCGGTCGGACTGAACCTCACCCGGGCAACGCTCGACGCGTGCACCAAGTACCCGTGGGGCTACGGCGAGGGTGGCGGAGACCCGGCCAAGTTCGGCGTCTACGACGACGATCGCGAGGTCTTCGACTGGATGCGTCGAGGCGCCTCGCTCGGGCAGCGATGTGTCGAAGCGCAGATCATGGACGTCGCGGACGATGTCGCGTACTCGGTGCACGACCTCGAGGACGGCATCGTCGCCGGGGAGATCGATCTGCGCCGCTTGCCCGACGACCGGGCCGAGGTGTGGGCGACAGCTCGTCGATGGTTCGTGTCCGACGCGGAGGACGCGGAGCTCGACGACGGGCTCCGGCGGCTGACCGCCGTCGCCGGGTGGCCGCGCGAGCCGTACGGCGGCACACGTCGCGAGCTCGCAGCTCTGAAGAACCTCACGAGCGACCTGATCGGGATCTTCTGCGGCCAGGTGCAGACGGCTACGCACCTCGCCTCGGCCGAGACCAGCCTGGTGCGCTATGCAGGCGACGTCGTCGTCCCGCGCGAGACCCGCATCCAGATCGCGGTCCTCAAGGCGATCGCGGCGCACTACGTGATGTACACCGAAGAGCGGCGTCGGGCCAGCCAGCGGCAGGGCGAGGTGATCGCGGCCCTGTACGCCAAGCTCTTGGCCGAACCCGGGCTGCTCGCCCCCGAGTTCGCCGCCGACTACGAGGCCGCCAGCGACGACGCCGCCAGCCGGCGCGTCATCATCGACCAGATCGCCTGCCTCACGGACGCCTCCGCGCTGCGGCTGGCCGGCACGTAGGCTCCCTGCTATGGCCGGGCGGATCCGAGACGAGAGCATCGCCGAGGTGCGTGAGAACGCACGCATCGACGACGTCATCTCGGCCTATGTCACCCTGCGCAGCGCCGGTGGCGGCAACCTCAAGGGGCTCTGTCCGTTCCACGACGAGAAGTCGCCCAGCTTCAATGTGACGCCGAGTCGAGGGGTGTTCCATTGCCTCGCCGGAGAGACCGAGGTGCTGACTTTCGACGGCCCTCGGCCGATTCGAGAGCTAGCGGGCGGCGTGCACAAGATTCTCGGATCGCGTGCCAACTGGGTCGAAGCGCCATTCAAGTCATACGGGGTCCAACCGCTCCTCAAGATCACGATGACGCGAAATCGCCAGGTGAAGGAGATCTACGCGACGGAGGAACACCGCTGGTTCCTGCGCAGCGGCAAGAACCGGTCCCAGCTCCGCGAGGTCGTGACGCGTGACCTCAAGTCAGGCGATCGCCTGTCGTATACGTTCCCCAGGAACCTGAGCCGGGGGACGACGCCGTCGCCCTTCGGAATCGCGCATGGCTTCACGTACGGCGACGGGACCCTCAACGGAACGGGCTCGATGGCGCTTCTGTGTCCCCCGAAAGACACGGCGATGCTCAAATGGTTCCCGAACAGCGTGACCTCGGCATCGGGCGACAATCTGCTTGTCCACCACTTGCCCAAGTTCTTCAAGCGCACGCCCAGTCTTGACGAGTCCCACCCGTACCTCCTGGGGTGGCTGGCCGGCTACTTCGCGGCCGACGGGTGCGTCGCCGCCGACGGCACTGTGATTCTCAACTCCGCCAAGCGATCGAATCTTGAGTTCGTTCGAGCGCTGTGTACGCGACTCGGCATCGCCACTTACGGCATCACATCTCAACGTCGCATGGGCATCCACGGGGTTGAGAGCGATCTCTTTCGCGTCCACCTGCTCAACGACGACCTCACTGAGAACTTCTTCCTCATTGATGAGCATCGGGAGCGATTCATCTCAGCGAGGAAGAGCTTCGCGCGGCTCGGTTGGGTCGTTCAGAGCGTGGAGCCGACCGACCGGGTGGAGGAGGTTTTCTGCGCCGAGGTCGAGGATGGTCATGCGTTCGTCCTCGCCGACAACATCCTCACCGGCAATTGCTTCGGCTGCGGGGCCGGCGGTGACGCCATCAAGTTCGTGATGGAGATGGACGGAACCTCCTTCACCGAGACGGTCGAGCGCCTGGCCGACAAGTTCGGCGTGCAGCTGCGCTACGAGGAGGGCTCGGCTCCACGCGAGAACAAGGGTCCCCAGCGTGCGCGTCTCATCGAGGCCCACCGTCATGCGGCGGAGTACTACGTCGAGCAGCTCACCAGCCCGGAAGCGGCGACCGCCCGCCAGTTCCTGACCGAGCGCGGGTTCGACCGCGAGACCGCCGAGGTGTTCGGCGTGGGCTTCTCCCCGCGCGGTGGTGAGGACCTGCTCCGGCATCTGCGCGGGCTGAAGTTCACCGACGCCGAGCTGGTCGCGAGTGGACTGATCGGTGAGGGACGGGGGCTGTACGACCGCTTCCGGGGACGGCTCATGTGGCCGATCCGGGACAGCAGCGGCGACACCATCGGCTTCGGAGCTCGCCGGATCTTCGACGACGATCGCATCGAGGCGAAGTACCTCAACACGCCGGAGACCTCCCTCTACAAGAAGAGCCACGTCCTCTACGGGCTCGACCTCGCCCGACGCGAGATGGCGCGTTCCTCGCGGGCGGTCATCGTCGAGGGCTACACGGACGTGATGGCATGCCATGTCGCCGGCGTGAAGACCGCCGTCGCCACCTGCGGCACCGCCTTCGGCGACGATCACGCTCGCATCATCCGGCGGCTGCTGCAGGACCACGACGAGTTCCGCGGCGAGGTCATCTTCACCT
>JBQCJL010000095.1:0-2189 GCA_051952795.1 Marmoricola sp. | reverse complement strand
TGAACATCTTCATCGTGGTCATCGACCCCGAGATGCTGACCTTGGTCAGCGCCGGCCCGAGCACCAGGCCGGGGTGGATCGTGACCAGGTCCCACCGATCCTGCGCCGCATTGATGGCCCAGGCCTCCTTCTCCGCAACGGTCTTCGAGTAGGGGTACGGCTGATGGTCGGCGGTGCTGGTGGTGTTCCAGTCGGCCTCGGTGAAGCACTCCTTGCCGCGCATGTCGGCGTTGTCGCCGTGGATGGCCACGACGCTGCTGGTCAGTACCACCCGCTTGACCGACGGCGTCGCGTCGACGCCGTTGAGCACGTTCCTCGTGCCCTCGAGCGCGGGCCGGACCAGCTGCTCGTTGGCATCGCGGATCTTGCCGATGAGGAACGGGGAGGCGGTGTGGATGACGAGCTCGCAGCCGTCCATCGACTCGGCGAAGCTGCCCTCGTCGAGCAGGTCGGCCTTGTGGAGCGTCAGCCGTCCGGGATGCGCCTGCGACAACGCGTGCAGGTGCTCCAGACCGCTCGCCTTGTCGGGGTTGCGCACCGTCGCTCGCACCGTGCGTCCGTCCTCGAGCAGATAGCGCACGATCCAGCTGGCGACGTAGCCGCTGCCGCCGGTGACGAGGACGGGGGCATTCGGGTCGATCGAGGTCATGGAGGAAACCTAGCTGTTGGCAGCCGATGGCATCCTGGCCACCATGAGTCGGCCGGCCATCATGCGACGGGCATGGCATCCCTGGGCAGCGACGGTGGCCGTTCTCGGACTCGCGCTGGCAATAGGCGGCTGTGGCTCCTCGACCACGCACGCCACCCACTCCCCGCACTCCCCGCAGGCCCAGCCCAGCACTCGGCAGTCGTACGTAGCCCTCGGGGACTCCTACACGTCGTACCCGGGAACGACGGACCAGGTAGACGCCGCCTGTCAGCGAAGCCGCCGGAACTACCCGCACCTGCTCGCCGAGGCTCTCGGCTACCACCTCACTGATGTGAGCTGCAGCGGTGCCACGACGGCCGACTTCACGTCCCGGCAGTACCCCGGCACCGCTCCGCAGTTCGCCGCCCTGACGGCGAGGACGCGTCTGGTGACGGTCGGCATCGGCGCCAACGACTTCCGGCTCAGCGCTCTGCTCCTCGGCGGCTGCACGCTGGTCCGGAACGACCCGTCCGCGGGCCAGAGGCCCTGCGAGGCCAAGACCTTCGCCCAGGTGATGGGAGCGCTCGGACAGCTGGTGCCGGCACTCGTCGCGACCTATCGCGCGATCCGAGCACGCGCGCCTCAGGCGCGGATCATCGCGGTGGGCTATCCGCAACTGCTCGGTCGGTCCGGTGGCTGCACGTCCTTCCCCCTCGCCACCGGCGACGTCGAGTGGGTCAACGCCATCAACCTGCAGCTCAACCGCGACATCGAGCAGGCCGCCGGGACCGCGAAGGTGGAGTACCTGGACGTCGCGACCGCGAGCATGGGCCACGGCATCTGCTCGACCGACCCGTGGATCAACGGCCTCAAGGTCGTACCCGGGCGCGCCCTCCCCGCGCATCCCTTCGCGAACGAGCAACAGGCGGTGGCGACGATGCTCGCGGCGAGGCTGAAGGGCTAGCTCGGCCCGTTCTCGAGGAGGCTGACGAACTGATCCTCGTCGAGGATCGTGAGGCCCAGCTCCTCGGCCTTGGCGGCCTTCGACCCGGCGTTCTCGCCCACCACGACATAGTCCGTGTTCTTGGAGACGGACCCGGCGGCCTTGCCCCCATGGCTGATGATCGCCTCCTTGACCGAATCCCGGGTGAAGTTCTCCAGGCCGCCGGTGACCACCACGGTCAGGCCGGCCAAGGTCTGGGGCGTGGAGTCGTCGCGCTCGTCCTCCATCCGCACGCCGGCGGCGGTCCACTTCTCGACGATCTCGCGATGCCAGTCCACCGCGAACCATTCGGTGACGGCCTCGGCGATGATCGCCCCGACACCGTCCGCGGACGCCAGGGCGGATTCGTCAGCTGAGCGCAGGGCCTCCATGGATCCGAACTCCGCCGCGAGCGCCCGGGCTGCCGTCGGTCCGACGTGGCGGATCGAGAGGGCCACCAGCACGCGCCAGAGGGGCTGCTGCTTGGCGGCGTCGAGGTTCGCGAGCAGCTTCAAGGCATTGGCGCTGAGCTGCGGTCCTTCCTCGCGCCCCTTGGGGGCCCGCGTGAACAGGGGCGTG
>JBQCJL010000094.1:0-5266 GCA_051952795.1 Marmoricola sp. | reverse complement strand
GTTCGGGGCTCAGGAACTGCTGTTCCCCGCGCTCCTGCCCCGCGAGCCCTACGAGGCCACCGGTCGCTGGACCGAGTACGGCGACGGCATCTTCCGCCTCAAGGACCGCAAGGAGGCCGACTACCTGCTCGGTCCCACGCACGAGGAGATGTTCACCCTCGCGGTGAAGGACCTGTACTCCTCGTACAAGGACCTGCCGGTCTCGCTGTACCAGATCCAGACCAAGTACCGCGACGAGGCGCGTCCGCGCGCGGGTCTGCTGCGGGGTCGCGAGTTCATCATGAAGGACTCGTACTCCTTCGACGTCGACGATGCCGGGCTCGAGGCGAGCTACCAGGCACATCGCGACGCCTACATCCGCATCTTCGACCGCCTCGGCTTCGAGTACGTCGTGGTCAAGGCGATGAGTGGCGCGATGGGCGGATCGCGGTCGGAGGAGTTCCTGGCCAAGGCGGCGATCGGCGAGGACACGTTCGTCGAGTGCAAGAGCTGTGGCTACGCGGCCAATGTCGAGGCGGTCACCATGCGGGTGCCGGACGCGATCCCGATCGAGGGCCAGCCGGAGGCACAGGTCATCGCCACGCCCGGCGCGGGCACCATCGAGTCGGTCGTCGACTACCTCAACGAACATGCTCCCCGCGCGGACGGCACCTGGACCGGTTCGGACACCTTGAAGAACGTGCTGTTCTCGGTGCAGTACCCGGACGGTCGGCTCGAGTCGCTGGCGATCGGGCTTCCCGGCGACCGCGAGATCGACATCAAGCGCCTGGAGGCCTTCCTCGGGGAGGGCGTCGCGTTCGCGCCCTTCGGTGATGCGGAGTTCGCCAAGGCACCGGTCCTGGTCAAGGGCTTCATCGGGCCCGAGGTGCTGGGCGAGGAGTCCTCCTCGGGAATCCGCTACCTGGTGGACCCCCGTGTCGTCGCGGGCACCCGGTGGGTGACCGGCGCGAACGCTGCCGACCGTCACGTCATGGACCTGGTGGCGGGCCGCGACTTCTCCGCCGACGGCGTCATCGAGGTCGCCGAGGTGCGTGACGGCGACCCTTGCCCGAACTGCGCCGAGGGCGTCCTCGAATCCGCGCGCGGCATCGAGATGGGACACATCTTCCAGCTCGGCCGCAAGTACGCCGACGCTCTCGACCTCAAGGTCCTCGACGAGAACGGCAAGCTCGTCACCGTGACGATGGGGTCCTACGGAATCGGCGTCTCGCGGGCGGTCGCGGCCATCGCCGAGGGCACGCACGACGACTTGGGACTCGCCTGGCCGACGGGGATCGCGCCGGCGGACGTCCACGTGGTCGTGGCGGGCAAGGACCAGACGATCCTCGAGACGGCCGAGGGTGTCGTCGCCGACCTCCAGGCGGCCGGGCTCACCGTGCTCTTCGACGATCGTCCCAAGGTCAGCCCGGGTGTGAAGTTCAAGGACGCCGAGCTGATCGGGGTGCCCGTCATCGTCACGATCGGCCGCGGTGCCGCCGACGGTCTCGCGGAGATCAAGGCGCGTCGTGCGGGGGAGAAGCGCGAGCTTCCGTTCGCGGATCTTCCCGCCGCGATCCGCGCGGCCTCCTAGACCGTCAGTCCGGGGAAGGCCCGTCGCGGCTGACCGAGGGTCACCGCTGCCGAGCTCGTGGCCGACAGCGCCGCGATCGCGAACGCGCGCTCGGTCCCGGTCGTAGCGCCCACCAACTGTGCGTACACCGTCTCGCACCGGACCTCGACGTCGCGTGCGCAGGCCGTCCGGGTGCTCGGCGAGACTGGATCGACCGGTGGTCGGTACGCCACCGCGGGCGCTGGTGGGGTGAGCTGCCGGGCCGTGATCAGCGCGACCAGTTGATCGCGACGCAGTCGATGGGCCGCGTAGAGAGCCTCGAGCCGCGCGATCTCGTCGCGATGTCCGCCGTGGGACGCGCGACCGGCGATGAGGCCGTAGAGATAGACCGCGGCGAACTCGGCGCGGAGGGCCGCGACCAGGGGGTGGGCCGCGGTCATCGGACCAGTGCCTGGGTGATGCCGGCGGAGGCGCTGGCGAGGAGAGCGGCGACGTCGCCGCGCCGGGCCTGGAGCGCGAGAGTGCCCAGGCTGTGGGCGAGGTCCTGTTCGCGCGCCACCAGCGTCGCGGTGGTCACGGCTGTGGTCGTGGCTGGCGTGGTGGAGGCAGGCACAGGTGCGAGACCCGCGCTCCGGGTGAACACCGCGATGTGTTCGCGGTGCACGGCGCGCAGACGCACGACGACCGCATCGGCGGAAGTGAGGCTCTCCAGCTGCTCCAGATAGTGCGCGGAGAGATCTCGTGCACGCGCCAGCCGTGCTCGATCCGGCGCCTCGGGATCGGCCACCTTGCGCTGGGTGAGCTCGGAGACCGAACAGCCGCCCAGCGCGGCCGATCCGAGGATCCCGCCGACCACCACGGCGCGACGAGTCAGGGGCCGGGCGATCACGCGGCGAGCCTAGTAGGGTTGCCCGAGACAACAGCACAAGGAGGCGACAAGGTGGCACCCAAGGACACCCCGGCTCGCCTCGAGGCGCTTCTCGACGCGCCGCTGTCCGGCCTGGGCCTCGATCTCGAGGCCGTCGAGCTCAGCCCCGCCGGCAAGCGTCAGGTCCTGCGCATCGCGGTCGATCGCGACGGCGGCATCACCATGGACGACGTCGCCGAGGCGACGCGCGTCGTATCCGAGCTCCTCGACCAGAGCGACGTGATGGGGGAGACCCCCTACACGTTGGAGGTCTCCTCGCCCGGTGTGGACCGCCCGTTGACGCTCCCCCGCCACTGGCGGCGCAACGCCGGTCGACTGGTCAAGGCGACGCTCGCGGACGGCGAGGTGGTGACGGGCCGCGTCGTGCGCAACGACGATCAGTCGGTGGTGCTGCGGTTGCATGACAAGCGCCCGGAATCGGAGAGAACCGTGCCCTTCGCGGACATCCGCAAGGCCAAGATCGAGATCGAGTTCAAGGCGTTCGACGGATTCGACGATGACGAGGGGGAGGAGTAGCCATGGATATCGACATGTCGGTGCTCCGCATGCTGGAGCGCGAGAAGGAGATCTCCTTCGACGTGCTGGTGGATGCGATCGAGCAGGCGCTGTTGACGGCGTATCAGAAGACCCCAGGAGCCTACGAGCGCGCGCGGGTCAGCCTCGATCGCAAGACCGGACACGTGATGGTTCTCGCCACCGAGCTCGACGCGGAGGGGAACCCGATCGGCGAGTTCGAGGACACCCCGGAGGGGTTCGGTCGCATCGCCGCGACCACCGCGCGCCAGATCATGCTCCAGCGGCTCCGCGACGCGGAGGACGACATCAAGTTCGGCGAGTTCCATGGCAAGGAGGGCGACATCGTCTCCGGTGTGATCCAGCAGGGCCGGGATCCGCAGGACGTGATGGTCGACCTCGGCAAGCTCGAGGCGCTGCTGCCCAGCGGCGAGCAGGTGCCCGGCGACGACTATTCACACGGCTCCCGGATCAAGGCGCTCGTCGTCACGGTCCGGCGTGGCATGCGGGGGCCGCAGGTGATGCTGTCACGCACGCATCCCAATCTGGTCCGCAAGCTCTTCGCGCTCGAGGTGCCTGAGATCGCCGACGGCTCGGTCGAGATCGTCGCCATCGCGCGCGAGGCCGGTCACCGCAGCAAGATCGCGGTCCGCTCCAACGTGGAGGGCGTCAATCCGAAGGGCGCCTGCATCGGCCCGATGGGCCAGCGGGTCCGCAACGTGATGAACGAGCTGCACGGCGAGAAGATCGACATCGTCGACTACTCCGACGACCCGGCCACGTTCATCGCCAGCGCGTTGAGTCCTGCCCGGGTGACCAGCGTGACCGTCGTGGACGCGGCGGCCAAGGCGGCGCGGGTGATCGTGCCGGACTTCCAGCTGTCCCTGGCGATCGGCAAGGAGGGTCAGAACGCCCGTTTGGCGGCGCGGCTCACCGGCTGGCGGATCGATATTCGTTCCGACGAGGCATGACCTATAGACTTCTCCGTCGGTGACCACCCCAACCCAGCACGAGACGACGCGCATGTGCGTCGGGTGCCGGGAGCGGGCCACCAAAGTCGAGTTACTCCGGGTTGTTCGAGGGACGGATGCCGACGGTCGAGGGATCGTCGCGCCGGATCCACGGGGAACCGCGCTGGGGCGAGGTGCCTACCTCCACCCCACGATGGCGTGCCTGACTCTCGCTGAGCGACGACGTGCCTTCGGGCGTGCCCTCCGGCACACCGAGGGGTCGTTGTCGCTGAGCGAGCTGCGGACGTATGTCGCCTCGCAGCACAGCAGTACCGAGTCACCGTAGAAGTAGAGATCTGAAACATGACCAGGAAGTGGAGCTAAAGCTCATGAGCACTCGATGAGTACTTCGCAATGAGCTCAACACCCAACTAGCGGTCCGAACCAGCCCAGAAACCTGGGAACTCGGGCCGGAGAGATACACGAGGAAACACGTGGCCAAGGTCCGAGTAAGTGAACTCGCTAAGGAGTACGGCGTCCCGAGCAAGGACGTCCTGCAGCTCCTGACCGAGATGGGAGAGTTCGTCAAGTCGGCGTCGTCCGGCATCGAGCCCCCCGTTGTTCAACGATTCAAGAACACCCACGGCGCGGCGCTTCTCGCCAAGAAGGAAGCAGCCGACGCCGCCAAGCCCGCACGCAAGACGGCCGCCGCCAAGGCTCCCGCCGCGGAGGCACCGGCCGAGGTCGTCGCCGACGAGGCGCCGGCCAAGCCCGCTGCCACACCCGGTCCCCGTCCGGGTCCGCGCGTGGCGCCCGAGCCCACGCCCGAGCCCGAGCCGGCTCCCGTCGTCGAGGCGACTGCGCCCGTCGAGGAGAAGCCCGCCGCGGAGGAGCCGCCCGCGGCTGCTGCACCTGCCGCTCCGGCTGCTCGTCCGGCCCCTCGCCCGGGTGCTCCGCGCCCCGGCAACAACCCGGTCACGTCCACGCAGGGCATGGGCCGCCGGCCCGCGCCCGCAGCTCCGCCCGCCGCGGGTGGCGACCAGCGCATGCCGCGCCCGCCCGCCGCGCGCGACGGCGCTGGCGCGGGACGCCCCGGCATGCCTCGCCCCAACCCGGCGATGATGCCGAAGTCGCCCGGTGCCTTCGGTCCGGGCGCGGGTCGTCCCGGTGGCGGTGCTCCCGGCCGTCCCGGTGGCGGTCCCGGTGGTCGTACCGGTGCCCCCGGTCGTTCCGGTGCACCCGGTGGCGGCGGCTTCCGGGGTGGTCCGGGTGGTGGCGGCGGTGTCGGCGCTCCCGGTGGCGGCGCTCCTGGCCGTCCCGGTGGCG
>JBQCJL010000093.1:0-5954 GCA_051952795.1 Marmoricola sp. | reverse complement strand
TCGTTCGCGACCAGGAATGCAATCGTCTTGGTGTCAGTCATGCAGTTTCGTTACCCAGAGACGCACATGTACTAACCCGCCTGCGGATACGAGTCGGCGACGGCGATCCGGGTACGGGAGGGATCTGACGTCGGACGAAGGAGTGAGCAGATGCGTGCAGTGACGTGGCAAGGACCCAAGAACATGAGTGTGGAAGAGGTGCCGGACCCGGTGATCAAGGAGCCGGGCGATGCGATCATCCGGGTGACCTCGACCGGGCTCTGCGGGTCGGACCTGCATCTCTACGAGCCGCTCGCGCCCTTCATGACGCCAGGAGACATCGTCGGCCACGAGCCGATGGGCATCGTCGAAGTGGTGGGGGCCGGTGTGACCAATCTCCGTGCCGGTGACCGGGTGGTCGTTCCCTTCAACGTCAGCTGTGGCGAGTGCTGGATGTGCTCGCGAGGCCTGAACAGCCAGTGCGAGACCACCCAGAACCGCGAGCACGGCACCGGCGGGAGTCTGCTCGGCTACAGCAAGCTCTACGGCCAGGTTCCGGGAGGACAGGCGGAGTATCTCAACGTTCCCTTCGCGAGCTACAACGCGATCAAGGTGCCGGACGGGCCGCAGCACGACCGCTTCCTCTTCCTCTCCGACGTGCTGCCCACGGCCTGGCAGGCTGTGGAGTACGCCGGACTGACCAAGCCCGAGGAGACGCTGCTGATCCTGGGAGTGGGCCCGATCGGCGACATGGCGGCGCGGATCGCCCGCCATCGGAACCTGCGCGTGATCGTCGTGGATCGCGTCCCGGAGCGCCTGCAGCGGGCGGCGACCTGGGGCGCGGAGGTGATCAACTTCGAGGCCTCGGACACCGACGTCGCCGAACAGGTCCGCGAGCTGACCGGCGGTCGCGGCGCCGACGCGGTGATCGACGCCGTCGGTCTGGAGGCCCACGGATCACCGCTCGTCGAGGCCTCCCACAAGATGATCGGACTGCTCCCGGACGCGATCAGCCAGCCGTTCATGAAGAAGGGTGGCCTGGACCGGCTCGCGGCGCTGACCACCGCCTTCGAGGCGGTGCGCCGCGGCGGCACGGTCTCGATCTCCGGCGTCTACGGCGGGGCGGTGGACCCGATCCCGATGATGCAGCTCTTCGACAAGCAGCTCCAGATCCGCATGGGACAGGCCAACGTGCGGCGGTGGAGCGACGAGATCCTCGAGCTCCTCCAGCAGGACGAGGACGTGCTCGATGTCGAGTCCTTCGCGACCCATCACCTGCCGCTGGAGGACGCCCCGCAGGCCTACGCCGACTTCCGTGCCAAGAACGACGGGATGGTCAAGGTCGTCTTCAAGCCGTGATCGCGCCCGCATGCGGGGGCAGAGTGAGCGTCCCCTCGCGGAGGTCGGCGCCGGCAGGGGTGGCGAAGAGCCGCTCCGTCCCGGCGTCGGACACCTCCGCGGGGGCGTCCCCGAGGTTCACCGCGATGGTCACCGACCCCCGGCGCATGACGAAGACGCGAGCCGCCTCGTCGGCCTCGCAGACGATGTGGGTGAACCTGGGGTCGGTCAGCTCCGGAATCGTGCGGCGCAATTCCGCAAGGCGTCGGTAGACCGCCAGCATGCGCTTGCCGCGCTCCCCCTCGACCTCCGACCAGTCGAGCCGCGAGCGGGCGAACGTGGCGGGGTCCTGCGGATCGGGCACCGTCGACGGATCCCAGCCATGCTCGGCGAACTCGGCGATCCGCCCCTCGGCGGTCACTCGGCCGAGCTCGGGCTCGGGATGCGAGGTGAAGAACTGGAACGGCGTCGATGCCGCCCATTCCTCGCCCTGGAACAGCATCGGGGTGAAGGGGCCGGCGAGCGTGAGGAGAGCCGCACACGCCAGCTGATCGTCATCGAGATGCTCGGTGAGCCGGTCCCCGCGAGCGCGGTTGCCGATCTGATCGTGGTTCTGGCTGCACACCACCAGTCGCCAGGTCGAGGTCGTCGCGCGGTCGATGGGGACCCCGTGGGCTCGTCCCCGGAACGAGGACCACGTGCCGTCGTGGAAGAAGCCCTGGGTGCAGACCTTGGCCAGCGCGGAGAGCGGCGCGAAGTCGGCGTAGTAGCCCTGGGTCTCGCCGGTCAGCGCCACGTGCACGGCATGGTGGAAGTCGTCGCTCCATTGACCGTCCAGGCCGTAGCCACCGGCCTCCCTCGGTGTGATCATCACGGGGTCGTTGAGGTCCGACTCGGCGATCAGAGTGAGCGGGCGACCCTGGTGAGCCGACATCGCGGCGACATCCTCGGCCAGCTGCGCGAGGATGTGCGGCCGCGAGGCGTCGACGAGCGCGTGCACGGCGTCGAGACGGAGGCCGTCGACGCGATAGTCCTGCAGCCACATCCGGACGTTGTCCCGGATGTAGGTGCGCACCTCAGCAGAGCCCTCGCCGTCCAGATTGATCAGGTCGCCCCAGGTGTTGCGCCCCTCTTTGAGGTAGGGGCCGAAGAGAGGCAGATAGTTCCCCGACGGACCGAGGTGGTTGTAGACCACGTCCTGGATCACGCCGATCCCGGCGTCATGACATCCGTCCACAAACCGCTGGTAGGCGGCCGGGCCGCCGTACTCCTCCTGGATCGCGAACCAGTCCACTCCGTCGTAACCCCAGTTGTGCGTTCCGTTGAAGGCGTTGACCGGCATCACCTCGACGAAGTCGACGCCGAGACTGCGCAGGTGGTCGAGCCGGGTGAGGGCTGCGTCCAGGGTGCCCTCGGGAGTGAACGTGCCGATATGCAGCTCGTAGATGACCGACCCGGCCAATAGACGACCCGTCCATCGGGTTCGCGAGGGATCCGGCGGGGTGGGCTGATAGGTCCGCGACCGGCCATGGACGCCCTCGGGCTGACGGCGAGACCGCGGGTCGGCGCGGGGCGTGTCGTCGTCATCGATCAGATAGCCGTAGTCGACCTCGCCGTCGGGCACCTCGCCCTCGGGAGACCACCAGTCATCCGAGCCGCGGGTCATCGCTACGATCCGATCGCCGACCGAGAGCCGCAGGCGGCTCGCGCGTGGAGCCCAGACGTCGAAGCGGCCGCGCGTCACGCTCCCTCCCTCGCGAGCAGCGCTACCGGATAGGTGGCCAGGATCTCGGCCAGCGACGTCGAACGGACTCGGTTACCCGTCAGCACGTCGCGCCAGGAGCCCTCGGGGAGGTCGAGCGTCGTGTCCTGCCAGCCCCCATGTGCCGCGAGCCCGAGCGGCAGACGTGTGGCGACCGTGATCGCACCCCCGCGATCGAACGCGACGACATGGCTCGCGGCCTCTCCCCGGGCTCCCACCGGCGCATAGCCGGTGAACAGCTCGGGCCGGTCACGACGCAGGGCCAGGGCGCGATGGACGACGAGCAGCTTGGCGGCGCCCACATCGTCCACCCCCCGTGGCTCCGGGAACGGCACCGAGGACACCACGGCTTCCAGGATGCGAGCACGACGTGGGTAGTCGAACGGACGCCGGTTGTCGGGATCCACCAGGCTCTGCTCCCAGAGCTCGCTGCCCTGGTAGACGTCGGGAACGCCCGGCATCGTCAGCGCGATGAGCTTGGCCGACAGCCCGTTGCTCCACCCCGCGTCGGCGACCCCCTCCAGCAGCTGCGACCACACCGCGCCGACGTGGTCGTCGTCGTAGAGCGCGTCGACCGCGGCGTGCACGCCCGCCTCGAAATCCGTGTCCGGCTCGGTCCAGGTCGTGCGGTCTCCCGCCTCGCGCATCGCCTTCTCCGCATAGGCATGCAGGCGCTCGCGGGAGACGGGCCAGGCCCCGAGCGCCGCCTGCCAGATCAGCGCACCGGTGCCACCGTCGGGCATGGGCGTCAGTGCGAGGAGTTCGGTGACGGCCCGGTCCCAGACTTCGGGGATCTCGGCCAGAACCGCGATCCGGGCACGCACGTCCTCACCGCGCTTCGTGTCGTGGGTCGACGTGGTCGTCATCGCGTGCGGCCAGCTGCGCTGACGCTCGGCGAGTGCGTCGTGGAACTCCTCGACGTCGACGGCGAAGACCGACGGATCCCCACCCACCTCGTTCAGCGAGGTGAGGCGGGACCAGCGGTAGAAGGCCCCGTCCTCCACGCCCTTGGCCATCATCATGCCGCTGGTCTGCTGGAACCGCTGGGTCGCCGCCAGCTGCTCGTCGTTGAGCAGCGGGGAAAGCAGGTCGAAGGTCGCGCCGAGGTCGGGGCGCGAGCTTCGGGCCGCAGCGAAGGCCTGCTCCAGGTGCTCCCGGCCGTCGGGCAGGTAGGAGCGGTAGACGGGCATGCACGCGATCACCTCGGTGACCGCGTCCTCGACCGTCCGCGGATCGGCGAGCGGGTGGTCGCGCTCGAGATCGCGCACGATGCGCCGCACCTCGGAATGGAGCAGGCCGTCGCCCATCTCCCGCTTGAGGTCGTGCACCATCTCCTCCCACACCACGGGAGCTCCCCGCAGGCGGAGCTCGAGCGCGTCCAGTGGCTCCTCGCCCGCGGGATCGGTCAGCACCCGATCGATGAGGCCGAGCACGTCGTAGCCCGTGGTGCCGGCCGTCGCCCAGGAGGTGGGCAGATCCTCGCCCGCCTCCAGAACCTTCTCGACGAGTACGTAGGCGCCGCCCGTGAGGTCGGCGAGCGCGTCGAGGTAGCCGCGCGGATCCCGCAGTCCGTCCGGATGGTCGACGCGCAGGCCATCCACCAGGCCGTCGTCGAACCAGCGTCCGATCTCATGGTGGGTCGCGGCGAAGACGTCCGGGTCCTCGACACGGATGGCGGCGAGGGTGTTGACGGCGAAGAAGCGCCGGTAGTTGAGCGCGGTGTCCGCCAGCCGCCAATTCACCAGCTCGTAGTTCTGCCGGTGATGGACGACGTTGGCGTCGACGTCGGGTTGGTCGAGATCGTCAGCGGTCCCTGGCGCGATCGGATAGCGGAGGCCGCCGTAGGAGAGCTCCGGACCTTCTGGCCCCTGCTCGATCGTCAGGTGGTCGATCGAGCCGCCCACCAACAGGTCGTCGTCCGCTACGACCGGAATCCGCAGGCGCGAGTTGCCGGCCGCCCAGTCGATGTCGAACGCCTTCGCGTGCTCGGACCTGCGGCCGTCGCGGAGGACGTCCCACCACCAGGGGTTGTTGACCGGTGTCGCGACGCCGACATGGTTCGGCACGATGTCCACCAGCAGACCCATGCCCCGCTCGCGGACCGCGGTGGCCAGGCGCCGGAAGCCGTCCTCCCCGCCGCGCTCCACGTCGATGCGGTCGTGGGCCACGACGTCGTAGCCGTGCTGGCTACCGGGTTCGGAGGCGAGGATCGGCGAGAGGTACAGCCAGTCGACGCCGAGCTCCTGCAGGTAGCTCAGCTGGTCGATCGCGTCGGCGAAGGTGAAGTCCGGCGTCAGCTGGAGCCGGTAGGTGCTGGCCGGCACGCGCATATCGCGGCCCGTGCTCATCGAACGACCTGCGCGGCGACCGAGGCCGCCACGGCGTAGTCGGTGGGCAATGCCGGTGGCCGGTGCTCACGCAGCACCAGCACGCTCCGGGGTCCGATCCGCAGCACGGCTCCCGCCTCGACGCCGGCCGGCAGGGCGGACGAGGCGGCGGTGTCGATGACCACGTCCCACACCGCCGAGTACTTGTCGGGCGGCAACGTCACGGTGCCCTCGTCGCCGGCGTTGAAGAAGAGGAGGAAGTGGTCGTCCTCGATCGGCTCGCCGCGCTCGTCACTCCCTGCGATGGAACGACCGTTGAGATACATGCCGAGACTCTTGACCTCGTCGTTCCAGTCCTCCGGCTCCATCGGCCGACCCTCGAGATGGAGCCACACGATGTCGTCGAGGGCGTCCGAGCCGTCTCCGTTGGCGTCGCCGAGGAAGAACCGCCGGCGGCGGAAGGTCGGATGCGCGCGCCGCAGGCCAATCAGGGTGGCGGTGAACTCGAGCAGGGCCTCGTCGACCTCGTCCCAGTGGATCCAGCTCAG
>JBQCJL010000092.1:0-3487 GCA_051952795.1 Marmoricola sp. | reverse complement strand
AACGATCAGGTCGTACGCCACCGGTAGGTCATGGGCGCGCAGGAGGTCCGGGGTGAGCGCGAGGAGGTCGGTGGTCACGACGGGCAGGTCGGGATAGCGCTCCGCGGAGACGGCGACCAACGACGCGTCCTTCTCGGCGGCCACCACCGTGTGCCCGCGTCGGAGGAGCTCGCCGCCGATGCGCCCGATACCCGAGCCGGCGTCCAGGATGGTGGCGCCGCGCTTCACGAGCACATCGGCGACCCGGGCTTCGCCGACGATGTCGGCACCCTCGTCGATGAGGGTGAGGAAGCGAGTGGCGTAGCCGGATCTCTCGCCCATCTCCCACCGGGTCGTGGGCAGGTCGGTCATCGTCTCCGCCTTTCAGAGCTTGCGCAGGCGCACCCAGCGCACCGAGTGGTCGGCATCCTTGCGGAGCACCAGATCGGCCCGCGACCGGGTGGGCGCGATGTTGTCGTTGAGGTTCGGGCCGTTGATGGTGTCCCACAGGCGCATCGCCTCGTCGACAGCGGCGTCGTGGGTGAGGCCGGCGTATTTCGCGAAGTAGGACTGGGGATCGCGGAAGGCGGTCTCGCGCAGCTTCAGGAAGCGATCGGTGTACCAGCGTCGGATGTCGGCCTGATTCGCGTCGACATAGACGCTGAAGTCGAAGAAGTCACTGACCGCCAGCCCGGTCCGGCCATCGGGTCGCACCGCCGCCGGCTGGAGGACGTTGAGGCCCTCGATGATGACGATGTCCGGGCGCTTGATGTGCAAGCGCTCGCCGGTCACGTTGTAGACGAGGTGGGAGTAGGTCGGCGCCTCGACGTCCTCGCGTCCGGACTTGAGGTCGATGACGAACCGGAGGAGCGCCTTACGGTCGTAGGACTCCGGGAAGCCCTTGCGCAGCAGCAGCCCGCGCTCAGCGAGGACCTCGTTGGGATAGAGGAAGCCATCGGTGGTCACCAGTGCCACCCTCGGATGCTCGGGCCAGTGTGCGAGCAGCTGACGCAACACGCGGGCGGTCGTGGACTTGCCGACGGCCACCGAACCGGCCAGGCCTATCACGAACGGGGTCTGGGCGGCACGCTCCTGCCCCAGGAAGTCCACCTGCTTGCGGTGCAGCGATCCGGCCGACTCGACGTACAGGCTGAGCAGGCGCGAGAGGGGCAGATAGATCTGCTGCACCTCGTCCATGTCGAGCCCGTCACCGATTCCCCGCAGCTTCTCGATCTCCTCGGCCGTCAGGGGCTGGGGGATGCGTCCCTCACCTTGGGCGAGGGCGGCCCAGTCGTCGCGGGCGAGTTCGACGTAGGGCGAGCTCTCCGGATGGGGGATGGCCACAGGTCGAGGTTAGCGAGCGCCGGAGTGCGGCGGGGCGGGTATCCCACCAAGGCGGTTGCTGAGGCCCGAAGGTGAACCGTCGGTGCCAGTAGCATTGCCCCCATGTGCGGAATCGTGGGTTACGTCGGTCACCGCCAGGCCAAGGACGTGGTGATCGAAGGGCTGCGGCGGCTCGAGTATCGGGGATACGACTCCGCCGGTATCGCGGTGATCGCCGACGGTGGCCTGCATGCGGCCAAGCGGGCGGGCAAGCTCGCGAACCTGGAGAAGGTCATCACCGAGGACCCGCTGCCGGCGTCGTCGGTGGGCATCGGCCACACCCGCTGGGCGACCCACGGTGCGCCCAACGACGTGAACGCCCACCCGCATCTGGGCGAGACCCGCCGGCTGGCGCTCGTGCACAACGGCATCATCGAGAACTTCGCCGAGCTCCGCGACGAGCTCGTCGCCGCCGGCGAGACCATGCTCTCGGAGACCGACACCGAGATCGCGGCGCACCTGCTCGAGGCGACGCTGCGTGAGGGTCTGGATCTGACCACCGCGATGCAGACGGTGTGCCGGCGCCTCGAGGGAGCGTTCACCCTGGTCGCCATCGACGCCGAGGACCCGTCCCGTGTGGTCGCGGCTCGACGCAACTCCCCGCTCGTGGTCGGCCTCGGCGAGGGCGAGAACTTCCTCGGCTCCGACGTCGCAGCCTTCATCGAGTTCACGCGCGAGGCGCTGGAGCTGGCCCAGGACCAGGTGGTCACGATCACGGCCGAGGGCGTCGAGGTGACCGACTTCCACGGCAACCCGGGCGACGCGAAGCAGTACCACGTCGACTGGGACCTCTCGGCTGCCGAGAAGGGTGGCTACGACTGGTTCATGCGCAAGGAGATCTTCGAGCAGCCGGACGCCATCGACGCGGCCCTGCTCGGACGTCGCACCGCCTCGGGTGCGCTGCACCTCGACGAGCTGCACATCTCCGACGCCGAGCTGGGCGACATCGACAAGGTGATCATCATCGCCTGCGGAACCTCCTTCTACGCGGGCATGGTGGCCAAGTACGCGATCGAGCACTGGACCCGCATCCCGTGTGAGGTCGAGCTCGCCTCCGAGTTCCGCTACCGCGACCCGATCCTCACCCGCGGCACGCTCGTGGTGGCGATCAGTCAGTCGGGCGAGACCGCTGACACCCTCCAGGCGATCCGGCACGCGCGCACCCAGAAGTCCAAGGTGCTGGCGATCTGCAACACCAACGGCTCGACCATTCCGCGCGAGTCCGACGCGGTGATCTACACCCACGCCGGACCCGAGATCGGGGTGGCCTCGACCAAGGGCTTCCTCACCCAGCTGGTCGCCTGCTACCTCCTGGGCCTGTTCCTCGCCCAGACCAAGCGCACGCTGTACGGCGACGAGATCGCGCGCATCCTCGACGAGCTCCACGACATGCCGGAGCGCGTCCGCACGGTGCTCGCGAACAACGAGCAGGTCTACGAGCTGGCCCGCGCCCACGTCGACACCCGGTCCGTGCTCTTCCTCGGCCGTCACGCTGGCTACCCGGTGGCACTCGAGGGTGCGCTCAAGCTCAAGGAGCTCGCCTACATCCACGCCGAGGGCTTCGCCGCGGGCGAGCTCAAGCACGGCCCGATCGCCCTGATCGAAGAGGGGCTGCCGGTGCTGTGCGTCGTTCCGCCGCACGGCCGCGACCAGTTGCGGGAGAAGATGATCTCCGGCATCCAGGAGGTGCGCGCCCGTGGCGCCCGCACGATCTGCCTGGTGGAGGAGGGCGACGAGGGCATCGACGACTACGCCGACGTGATCATCCGGCTGCCCAAGGCTCCGGTGATGCTCCAGCCCCTGATCGCCACCGTGCCGCTGCAGCTGTTCGCCTGTGAGCTCGCCACCGCCATGGGCCACGACGTCGACCAGCCCCGCAACCTCGCGAAGTCGGTCACCGTCGAGTAGCCCGCGACCTTGCCCCAAATGACGCCGACCTTGCACGTATTGACGCCGACCTTGCACAAAATGCAGTCGACCTTGCACTTTCTGCTCGGGTAGCTAGCAGAACGGCCCCGTTCGAGGACAAAACCTGAAAGGACGGCGTCAATGCGCGCACGGTCGGCGTGAGGTCGCGTGTGCGGCGCCATAGCGATCCGGAGCGTCGCGTAGGACACTCAGGTCG
>JBQCJL010000091.1:0-5998 GCA_051952795.1 Marmoricola sp. | reverse complement strand
CCTTGCGGTTCGCCGCCTGCCTGCTCGCCCTCGCCGTCGGCGCGGCGCTGACCCTCGACACCGCCGCGGCGAGCTCGCCGAATACCTCGGATCCGGCGGCGCTTGCCGTGCTGCGCCAAGCTCAGCGGATGGCCACGCCCACCATCGGCCTGGCGCCGTTGGCACGCCCGACCGCTGGTGCCGTGGCGCCGAGTGTGGTCCACCCGACCGACGGCACGGCCACCATGGTGGCCCTGGCCAAGGCGCTGCCCCGGTTGAACGCGAGCGACCGGGCCGCGGCCCTGACGCTGCTCGGCACCACCGCGTCCGCTCCTTGCAACGGCACCGACGGGCAGCCGGATGCGAGCCCCTACGAGACAGCCACGGACCCCGAGGGCCACTTCGAGATCCACTACACGTCGCAGGGTCCGAACGCGGTCACCGATCCCACCTACGTCAGCCGCGTGGCGGCAAGCCTCGACACGGTGTACGACACGGAGATCGGCGCGATGGGCTACCAGCCGCCCCTGATCCCAACACTCGCCGCCAGCAACAACACTGGATCGGGCGACCCCGTGAACTGGTGGTCGGGTGGCACCCAGATCCCGATCGCGCTATGCAACATCGCCGCGGACCTCTACGGCTACTGCGCGCCGATCGGCGTCAGCACCACGTGGGCCTTCCCAGCGGCCTGCACCCTGCGCAACAGCTATGCCAACAAGACGGTCAACAACGTCACCTACGCCTACTACAACAGCAAGTACGACGGGAGCGACACGGATGCGCCGCTGAAGGTGACGGCCGCCCACGAGTTCTTCCACGCGGTGCAGTTCCGCCAGAACGCCAACGAGCCTCTTTGGCTGATGGAGGGCAGCGCGGTCTGGATGGAGAACGAGGTGTATCCGCAGATCCACGACTACGTGCAGTACCTGCCGTACACCGGCATCAAGAAGCCGCTGGTGCCGTTCACCACGAACTCGGGCTATTGGCCCTATGGGGACTTCACCGTCTTCAAGACGCTCGCGGGCTCGTTCCGCACCCCGGACGTCGTCCGCGAGATCTGGACCTACCTCGGCCAGCACCAGGCCAGCAGCGCGTTGTCGGCACTGATCGCCGTGGCGAAGGCTCGCGGTCGGTCACTCCCTTCGGTGCTGGTGACCTACGGGATCTGGAACACGCTCGCCCCCCATGGCTACCCGTCGGCCAACCTCTACCGTCCCGCGGTGTGGTGGTTGAATCCCCGGCTGGACCGCGCGAATCGGGTCCTGGCGAGTCACAGCGTGAACATCCGGCCGCTGGCGGACACCGCGGTGGCGATCAGCCGCGGCTCCCATGTGCTGCCCACGACGAAGCTCCGGATCAGCATCTCGGGCCCAAGCGGCACCGCCGGCGGCTGGTTCACGATCCGGCGTCAGTTCGCCAACGGGACCACGGTCACCGCACAGGCGCGCATCGGCGGCGGCGGGAGCACCACCATCACGATTCCCTTCAACGCCTCGGTGTCCTACGTCGCGATCACCCTGAACAACGTGAACACCAGCGGATCCGCGCGATCCTTCGGCATCCGCGCGACGGTGCTGTAGACCGCTACTCCTCGTCCTTCGCCTTCTTCTGCGCCTTCTTGACCGTCGGGTCGGAGCGGATCAGGTCGCTGACGACGAGCGCGGGCCCGGCGAGCGCCTCCATGGCGTCCAGGACGGCCGCATGGCTCGCGGCCAACTGCGCGACGACCTCGGCCATGTCCGCCTGCAGGGCCGCGAAGTTCGCCATCGCCCGCGACAGGGTGCGCTGGTTCGCGATGACCGCCTCGATGGGCTTGGTGCTCGACGCGGCCAGATCGCCGACCGCGCTGATCAGCGTCATGATCCGCTGATACGCGTCCTCGGGCTGGGTGAAGGCGGCGGTGCCGGCACGGCGAGCACTGTTGAAGGCTTCCGCCGCGAGCTCGGTCGCCCGCCGCTGCGCCTCGGTGAGAGCCTGGAAGGGATCAACCATGGGGACTCCTCAGGGTCTTGGTCGGAGAGCACTCCAGGCACACACTGGCACAGATGAGTCCCGTTGACCGCGGACACACGCGTCGCGCATTCCTGGCCACGGCCGCACTCGGCACCCTCGCCGCGTGCTCCGGTAGCGAGCGCGCCATCCGTCCCGCGATCAGAGCGACGACGCCAGCCCCGAGCGCCGGTCCGCTGCCCGTCCCATGGAAACCCAGTCGCGGGGACCTCGAGCCGGCGGCGAAGCTGGCCGCTGTACGTCACATCGAGCGTCTCGACCGCGGTGCCCAGGTGATCGACGCTCAGTACGGCGGGCTGCTTACAGTGTCGGCCAGTGTGCTGGTGGTGACAGACAATCGCACGTTCGATGTCCGGCTGATCCGCCGCGGCTCGTCCTGGTCGGTGATCGCGGTTCACCCGTCGGAGCCGGGCCCGCCCGTCCGGCGCCCGTCGAGCGTCGCTCGCCGTGTGCTCGCCCACCATCGGATCGCACTGCCGCAGGCCGCGCGGGCCGACGTGGCCGCAGGGCAGGTCCACGACACCGTCCTGGAGGCGATGCTGCAGGTCGCGGCGCGCTGGACGATCGGAGTCAGCGTCGTCCGCTCCGGACATCCGCTCTACGTCTTCGGCACCAACCGCCTCAGCGACCACCCGCGCGGGCGCGCCTTCGACACCTGGCAGATCGACGGAGAGGCGATCGTGGCGCCCGGCACGTCACGCCGACTGGTGACCTCGTACATGGAGACGCTGGCCGAGCTCGGGTCCTCCAACGTCGGCGGACCCATTCTTCTAGGTGCGGCACCCCAGTTCTTCAGTGACCGGACGCATCATGATCACGTGCACGCCGGCTTCAGCCGTTGAACCAGAACCCGCGCTCCCCACCGAACCAGTCCGACCCCCGGAAGCCGCCGAACTCGTCCTGGCTCCGACTGCCCAGGTACGACCCGACGACCGCGGCGCCCAGGTCGTCGAGCTCGGGCGCGACCACCGAACCCTCGACCCTCTTGGCGAGACGATCGACGAAGCGGGCGAGGCCCGGGTCGTCACCCAGCCGGAAGAACGTCGTCTGGGCGCCGAGCCGCCGCGCGTTGTCGAGTTCCCGCACGCTCAGGGCGACCGTCAACGGATGAGGCGGATAGCCGAAAGCCACGTCGCCGCTCGACTCCAAGTGCGCGGTGGGCTCCCCATCGGTCACGATCAGCAGCACGGGCTGCGCGCTGGAGTGCTTGCGGAAATGGCGGTTGGCGAGCAGCAGACCATGGTGCAGGTTGGTGCCCTTCGCCCACATCGCGTCCAACCCGATCAGCTGCTCGATCGACATCACCTCGGCATGCCGCCCGAATCCGATCAGCTGGAGGTGATCGCCGCGGAAGCGGGTCGTGACCAGGTGGTGCAGGGCCAGCGCCGTGCGCTTCATCGGGACCCACCGGCCGTCGAGCGCCATCGAGTACGAGGTGTCGACCAGCAGGGCGACCGCCGCCTGGGTGCGCGCCTCGGTCTCGGCGACCTCGATGTCGTCGACCTGGATCCGGACCCCACCACGGCCGGTGCCCTCGCGCAGGACCGCATTGCCGATGGTGCGCGGAACATCCCACGGCTCGGTATCGCCGAACTCCCAGGAACGGGTCGATCCGCTGAGGTCGCCCGCGGCGCCCACCCTCCGCGCATCCCGCTGCCCGCTGCGGTTCGACAGGCGCGTGGCCGCATCGCGCAGCAGTGCCTTGCCCAGCTGCCGCATCGCCTTCGGGGAGAGCTTGAGCTGGCCGTCGGATCCGTTCTTGAGGTACCCGGTCTCCTGGAGGGCTCGCTCGAGCTCCTGCAGCGTGCGGGCGTCGGCGACGGCCTCATCGCCGAGCTGGCGAGCCAGCGCGTCGAGATCGATGTCGCCCAGGTTCGCGCCTCGGTGGCCCTGGGCCAGTTGCTCGGAGAGGGCGTCGAGGTCGGCCAGGTCCTCGAGGGCCTGGGTGCCCTCGCCCAGACCGAGCGGGTCCTCTCCGTCGAAGTCGGCCGATCCACCCCAGTCCTCGCCTGGACGCAGGGCCCGGAGGTGGTCGTCGAGCTGGTTCATGGCCGACATCAGCTCGGGCGTTCCGAAGGCCTGCGCGGAGAGCTCCATCAGCTCGGCCCGCTGTTCGGCACTCATCGAGTTCAGCATGCGCTGCGCCGCGGCGGAGCGCTTGGCCAACGCATCCATGAGCTCGTCCAGATCACGAGGGTTCTCGGGGAAGAACTGGCCGTGCTTCTCCATGAAGTCGGCGAAGTCGTCAGGAGTGTCCTCGCCGAGGCGGCGCTTCTCGAGGAGGTCGTTGAGGTCCTGCATCATCTGCTGGACCGCAGCCCGGTCCTCGTCCGTCGCGCCCTCGAGCGCCTGCTTCATGCCCTTGAAGCGCTGATCGAGAAGCTCCCGGCCGAGCAGATCCTTGATCTTCTCGAAGTCGGCACGGGCCTGCGGGCTCCGCCACGGATAGTCGCCGAGCTCGCGGACCGCGGCGGCCGGCGAGTCCGGAAGATTCTCCATCTGCATCTCGGCGAGTGCACGATCGGTTTCGTCGATGTCGACGTTGCGCGCGAGCTCCTTGCGTTCCTCGAGCACAGCGCGGTCGAGGAGCTCCTTGACCTCCTGCAGCGTGCCGTCCAGGGAGTGCCTGCTGAGGATCTCGCGCCGCCGCTGCTGGACGCGATGGCCCAGCTCGTCGAGGCCGGTCTGTCCCTTGCCGCCCCTGCGTAGGAACTCGCGCATCGACCATTGGGGTGAATAGCCGGCCATCACGTCGGACCCGATGGCCTCGAGCGCCTCCGCGAGGTCGACCGGCGGCGCCAGCGGAACGGGGCCGCCGGAATAGCGTGAGTAGCGAGCGGTGGACCCGACCGAGGCTCCGTACACCGTCCGCGACCCGTGATCGGACTTGTCGATCTTGCGGGCGAGGAAGAGACCCTCGAGGGCGAGCTCGATGGCGCTCGCGCGCTGACCGGGGGTGGTCGCACCGAGACGCTCGGCGATCTCGTCGTACAGCCGGCTGGTCTCGAGCTCGGGCAGCTCGTCCAAGAAGGCCGAGGCGGTGATCGCATCACCGGTGACGACCGTGGCACCCGACTCGATCGCGTCGTTCAGCTCGCGCAGGTCCAGTCCCGCGAGATTCCGGCTGACGGTCTTGGCCGTCGCGACCCGCAACAGGTGGGTGAGGATCTCGGCCTCGCGACCCTCCTCGCCGGACTCGAACTCGATCTTTCCGGAGAGAACGTCCACGGCGGTGTGCACATCCACGAGGCGAGCGACGGCCTGCTTCTCGCCGTGGATGCTCCCCCGCCGCAGCGCTGAGGCGGCGATCGTCTCGGCACCCGCGATGGAGAAGCGGGCGGAGACGCCGGAGCGCTGATCGACGGCGCTGGACTCGCGCAGCTCGCGGGTGAAGTTGGCGACCAGCTCGATCAGGTGGTCGGGAACCTCGGCGACGAGTGCGGCCTCCTGTCGGATGACGGCGATCTCGTCCTCGATCTGCTGGGGGTAGTGCGTGCGGATCTCGGCTCCGAAGCGGTCCTTGAGCGGGGTGATGATGCGGCCGCGGTTGGTGTAGTCCTCCGGGTTGGCGCTGGCCAGGACGAGCACGTCGAGGGGCAGCCGCAGGACGTAGCCGCGGATCTGGATGTCACGCTCCTCCATCACGTTCAGCATGGCGACCTGGATGCGCTCGGCGAGGTCGGGCAGCTCGTTGATGGCCACGATGCCGCGGTGGCTGCGTGGGATCAGGCCGAAGTGGATCGTCTCGGGGTCGCCGAGGCTGCGGCCCTCCGCGACGCGCATGGGGTCGACGTCGCCGATGAGGTCGGCTACCGAGGTGTCCGGGGTCGCGAGCTTCTCGGCGTAGCGCTCGTCGCGGTGCCTCCACGCGATGGGCAGGTCGTCCCCGAGTTCGGCCACGCGCCGAAGGGACATCGGCGTGATCGGCTCGAACGGGTGCTCCCCGAGCTCGCTTCCCTCGATCACCGGCGTCCACTCGTCGAGCAGGCGCGCGATGCTCCGGAGG
>JBQCJL010000090.1:0-2271 GCA_051952795.1 Marmoricola sp. | reverse complement strand
GGGCGGACAAGGTCGGTGTCGACGCGGCCGAGTTGGCCGGGCTGGAAACACCCTCCGGCATCACCGCCACCAACGACATCGAGGCGCTCATCGCGCT
Source organism: Marmoricola sp. (assembly GCA_051952795.1). Lineage (GTDB taxonomy): Bacteria > Actinomycetota > Actinomycetes > Propionibacteriales > Nocardioidaceae > Marmoricola. The sequence continues at coordinate 2,174 of JBQCJL010000090.1, read as the reverse complement.
CAAGCCCGATGCGTGCTGCTACAACCCGCTGTGGTCGAGCACCGACGAGCTCGTCCGGCTGCTGGAGTCCGGCATCAACGTGTGCACCAGCGCCGGCTGGATCAACGGCACCAAGCTGGACCCGGCCGAGCGCCAGCGGATCGCGGATGCCTGTGAGCGCGGTCGGTCCTCGATCTTCGGCAGCGGCGCCCATCCGGGCATGACCAACATGGTCGCGATGGCCCTCACGGCCAGCTGCGAGAGCGTCAGCCACGTCCGGATCACCGAGTCCGTCGACTGCTCGACGTACGAGTCCGCCGAGACCCAGGGCGCGATGGGGTTCGGCAAGGACCCGGAGACCCCGGGGCTCGCGGAGAGCGTGCGCCACGAGAGCGCCGTCTTCGCCGAATCCGTGGCGATGATGGCCGACGCCATGGGTGTCACCCTGGATCGCATCGACTTCGACGTCAGCTTCACCGCGGCCACCGGCGACTCCGACCTGGGCTTCATGACCATTCCCGCAGGCACGGTGGGCAGTGTCTACGGCTACCACCGCGGCTGGGTGGGCGACCAGAACCTGATCAGCGTCGGCTTCAACTGGACGATGGGCAGCCACGTGGTGCCGCCCAAGCCGCTCAAGCACGGTCACTACATCCAGGTGTTCGGGCTTCCGAACATGCAGACGACCATCCGCTGCCTACCTCCCGAGGACTGGTCGGAGGAGGGCTACATGGGTCTCGGGATGATCTACACAGCGATGCCGGTGACCAATGCGGTGCCGGCGGTGGTGGCCGCGAAGCCCGGGATCGTGACCCTGGCCGATCTCCCCGTGGTGACCGGACGCGCCACCCCTTGATCTCAGCAGGCTCTCGGCGCACGCTGGAGAGATGACGACCTCAACGACGACGAAGACGCGCTGGTGCACGCACTGCCTGCACGACACGGAGCAGCATCGGGTCGCGCCGGGCGCCTATCAGTGCCACCAGTGCCACCTGCGCACCGCCTAGAACTCAGCTGAAGCGCACCGACGCGCCGTAGACGTCGAAGCCGTACGGCAACGGCTTGGCGGCGTTGAGTGTCGCGCCCTCCAGCTCAGGCGTCTGCTTCATGAGCAGCTGCCCGAGGAAGGCCTGACCGAGGAAGATCGAGAGTCCGGCTCCCGGGCAGCCCTGTGGTCCATGGCTGAAGAAGTTGAACGACCAGTCCTCCCCGGCTGAGCCCTGGCTCCACTCCTCCGGAGCGAATCGGTCCGCATAGGGGATCCGGTCCCGATTGCGGTGGTTGAAGAGGTTGTGGATGAGCAGGGACGTGCCCGCCGGGGTCTTCTGCCCGTTCACCCAGCGATAGTCCTCGGCCTGCACGCGGCCGAAGAGCGCGGTGGTCGGCCACAGCCGCATCGCCTCCAGGATGCAGCCGGCGAGGTACTCGGCTTCGGCGATCGTCTTGACTGTCAGCTTCTTGGTGCCGAGCTCGGCGCGGATCGCAGCCAGAGCCTCGGGATGGACCGAGATCAGCGCGAGTGCGCGGAACAGGTTGGTGGGCAGCGTGTCGCCCATCGCGAACAGCCAATGGATCAACTGGCCGGGCACATCCGTCTCGTCGTCGATCGGGGCGCCGGCGATCAACCCGGTCAGCGCCTTCGGGTCGGGCTCCGCGACGTAGCGGGCGATGTGCGCGTGGAACGCGTCGTAGCCTGCCGCAGGCTTGCCCGGCATCTTGTTGCCGGCTGCCATCAAGGCGCCGAGCTCCTCGGTCAGTGCGGTGTCCTCCGCCGCGGCGTCACCGAAGACGACACGGCGGGTGATGCGCTGGAAGATCGCGTTGAGGTCGGCGAATCGCAGCTCGCCACCGCCCTCGAGCACGCCCTCGGCCTCCTGGGTGGCGATGGCGGCGAAGCCCTTGGCCAGCGAGTGCGTCGGCGCCGAGGTCTCCAGCACCGCCTCGGCGAAGGCGCGCCGATCGGCCCACAGATCGCCACGGGAGATGCTCAGGGCCGTCGGCTGGAACGCCATCATGCCCTTGCGCTTGGCGTCCGGATCCGGCGCGAACGGGCTCGGTGAGCCGCCCAGCACCACCTTGATGTCGTCCGGATGGGTCAGCAGCAGGGTCTCCTCGGCCCCGACCCGCACCCAGAACGGATCCGGGCCGTACTTGCGCGCGAGCCCCTCGACGAGTCGGTACGCCAGGTAGTCGGC
>JBQCJL010000089.1:0-6363 GCA_051952795.1 Marmoricola sp. | reverse complement strand
GCCGACGGTCGAGTTCACCGTGGGCAGCTACCAGCCGGACGGACGACCGATCGCCTACTACGCCCCCGACGGCTTGCGGCTCTCCGATGCCGAAGCAGCGCGGTTCGCAGCCGACATCCACGATTTCGACGAGCGGTTGGCGGTCACCATCGCCGCTGCGCCGCCGGCGACGTCCTATCAGGACGTCGTGGAGCTGACCTTGGCGGCATCCGACTGGAACGATGAGCGACGGGCGCGAGTTCGCGAGTATCTGCGGCATCGCACCGAGGAGCAGTACGGCGTGTGGATCGCCGATCTCGATGCGCACGGCTTGGACGACGATCAGGTCGAGGGCGAGGAGGTCGTCTTCCCCCACGGGTACGACGAGCTGGCGTCCCATCTGGCGCAGGGGCTGGACGTCCGTCTCGGTCAGGTGGTGGATCGGGTGCGGTGGAGCGACGACCGCGTCGTAGTGGAGTGCCAGGGACGGAGCCTCACCGCGCTGTGTGCGGTGGTGACCGTCCCCGTGGGCGTCCTGAAGTCGGACACGTTCATGATCGAGCCGGCGCTGCCGGAACCAGTCGGTGGCGCCCTCGAGAAGTTGCGGATGAATCACTTCGAGAAGGTCTTCCTCACCTTCGCCGAGAGGTTCTGGGAGCACGACGTCGACGTCATCCGTCGTCAGGGCCCGGCGGGGGAGTGGTGGCACTCCTGGTACGACCTGACGCGAGTGCAGGGGGTGCCCACCTTGCTGACGTTCGCTGCTGGTCCGTGCGCGGAGGCCGTGCGCTCATGGAGTGACGAGGCCATCGGGCAGTCGGTGATGAGCTCGCTGAGGGAGATCTACGGCGATCGGACGCTCGACCCCGAGCGGGTGCAGGTCACCCGGTGGCAGGACGAACCGTTCTCGCGGGGTTCGTACGCGTACATGACCGTCGGCTCGACGCCGGAGGACCATGATCTGTTGGCGACGCCGATCGGCGGTGTCCTGCACCTTGCGGGCGAGGCCACCTGGACCGAGGACCCCGCGACGGTGACCGCGGCTCTTCGGTCCGGGCATCGTGCCGCGGAGAACGTGCTCGGGCGGGAGATTGCGATCGACCGCCTGTGGGTGGGTGTCGAGGGCATCGAACCCCCGACATCGTCCCGCTAGGGGAAGCGGCCTTCCTCCTCCTCTGCCGCTCTGCCCTGCTCCGGCAACTGAAGTCCCGATCGGCATGTCGGCGTGTTGTCAGGTCGATTTCATCGTGTAGACGCACTCTGTACGCACAGCACGCCCGTGATGTCGTCGACCGCGTTCACGGTCGGCAGCCACGGTCGCTCGAGCCTAAGGAGGGCCGCGGTGCGGGGGAAGGGGCTGGGTGCTCCAGTTGGGGCAGCCGCTGTCGTCGCCCTGGTCGGGGTGACTGTCGTGGCGCTGATCCTCAGTCTGTCGACGGTTGCGCCGGCGCGAGCAGCGCTCGCTACGAATGCCTGCCGCGCGACGAGCGTGGCGGTACCTGCGTCCGAGTGGTCGGCACCGGGGTGGACGGCGTCTGAGAACCAGAAGGTCGGCACCAACGCATGGCGCCCGATCTACAACCTACGGGCATACAGCCTTCTTGAGGGTTTCGCCTCCCAAGTCAGCATCGCGCCTGGTGGCCGTATCACCCTCTTCGTCAGCGCCGGTCAGACGTGGCGTTGGCGCGCCTACCGTCTGGGCTACTACGGCGGCCGCGGCGCGCGTCTGTACGCGTCGTCGTGCTGGTACCCGCCCGTGCATCAGGCAGCTCCGTTCGTCAGCCCGAGCACGCGAGCGGTGACAGCGCCCTGGAAGGCGACCGTGACGATCGACCAGGCTTGGCCCCCGGGCGTGTATCTCATCAAGCTGAGCACCCTCGCTGGCCGGGAGAGCTTCGTTCCGCTGGTCGTACGCTCGCCGTCGACGACGGACCGCACGGCCTTCATGTTCTCCGCGATGACGATGCAGGCCTACAACCATTGGGGCGGTCGCAGCCTCTACACGGGCCCTGATGGAAGCGAGGCATCGCGTGCGTATGCGGACAGCTTCAACCGGCCCTTCGATGTCGCCCTCTCCTCACGGGTCCTGCGCTTCGAGCAGCCACTGGTCGCCGAGAGCGAACGCCTCGGCCTGCCGATGGCGTACCTCACGGATATCGACGTCGCGACGCGCCCGACGGTCCTGGATGGGGCTCGTACCTTGATGACCGACGGACACGACGAGTACTGGACGATGGGTGAGCGGGGGGCGGTCCTCAATGCGCGTGACCGCGGTACCAACCTGCTCTTCTTCGGGGCCAATCAACTGTGGTGGCAAGTACGCCTTGGCACGACCACTCTCGGCGCGAGTCACCTCGTCATCTGCTACCGGACCGCACCCGACCCGATCACCTCGAGCCAGCCGGAGCTACGGACGACGCATTTCCGCTACCTCGTCGAGCCGTTGCCCGAGAGTCGCGTCATCGGGGTCCAGTACTCCGCGTTGGGCGCCGATGCGCCCTTCCGGGTGTACGAGCCGGACTTCTTCGCCTTCGCGAACACCGGAGCTCATCTCGGCAGTGTCTACCCCGGACTGGTGGGCCCCGAGATCGACACCGTCAATCCGGGACCCGATTCGCCGCGGGGCTTGGAGATCGTCGGACGATCACCAGCGACGTGCCAAGGTCTGCGCTGCCTGTCGGAGTCCAGCTACTACACCGCGCGCTCGGGGGCGGCGGTATGGGCCGCCGGCACGGACGGCTGGGTCAGCGCGCTCAGCGACTACCAGCTCACGCCATCGATGACGCCGGAGACGCGTGCGTTCGTGCACACGGTGACCGACAACCTGCTCCTAGTCTTCTCCCAAGGGCCGGCCGGGCCGGCGCATCCCGCAAGGCCGAACGTCACCCGAGGCGACGGCCCACCCACGGTGCCTCCCAACCTGTCGACCAGCGGATTCGACTGACCGTCCGGCGGCCGTGCACCGGCTACCGGGCGTGTATGCACCCGCCTGCCCCTCGTCGACGGCTACCCTCCGAGTACCCGATGGCGGGATGTCTCGCGGGGGCGCGGTCGAGTCCTGTAGGGGTTGCTGTGGTTGTTGCGCGACGGAATGTGATTGCTGCTGTTCTCGCCGCATGTGTGGCCGTGCTGTCGTTAGTCGCGGTGGAACCAGAGGCGATAGCGGCTTCTCGACCGTACGTTGGATCGGTTTCCCCGAACACAGGTACGACAGCCGGTGGCACCCGGGTGACGATTACTGGCGCGAGCTTCAGTCGCGTGTCTTGGGTGAAGTTCGGCACCGTCTACGGCAGGTACCTCCACGTTCTGTCCTCGACGAAGCTCCAGGTCACCGCGCCGGCTCATGCGGCCGGGGTCGTCAACATCACGGTTCATTCCGCCTACGGAACCTCAGTCGTACGCACACCCGACCGGTTCACCTATATCGCGCCGCCAGTGATCAGCTCGATCGCCCCTAGCTCCGGCAATACCGCGGGCGGAACGCGGCTCACGATTACGGGGGCTCGATTTCTCCGAGTGTCCTCGGTCAAGTTCGGAAGCACCTCGGGAACGTCTATCAGCGTGGTGTCGTCGACAGAGCTACTGGTCACCGCACCAGCTCACGCTGCTGGACTAGTAGCTGTGCGAATCTCGACGGCTTACGGAACGTCAGCAGTGGTGAACGCGGACCGGTATACCTATGTTGCGCCGCCATCGGTCACGCGGCTGTCCCCCGGGGTCGGGGGCGTCAGTGGCGGAACGCCATTCGACGTCTATGGCGCAGATTTCACCTCGGTCTCGGGGGTGACCATCGGGGGCCTGCCGGGCACGGACGTTATCGTCCGCACGCCGTACTGGCTGACCGTCACCCCGCCCGCTCACGCGGCGGGAACGGTCGACGTACGGGTGACAACCAGCTACGGGACATCGGCGGTCGTCGCTGGGGACACGTACACCTATCGCCCGCCGAGTTCGGTGACATGGGGAGCCGCGACTCCAGTCGACCCGGTGCACGGACCACCCAGTGCGGTCGCCTGTGCGACGTCAAGCTTCTGCGTGGCAGTTTCCTATTCTGGAGATGAGGTGACCTTCAACGGCACCACGTGGACGGCTCCGGTTCAGATCGACGGCGGGAACTGGTTGGACGACGTGTCCTGCCCCTCCGCAGATTTTTGTGCAGCCGTCGACCAATCGGGCCACGCCGTCATCTACAGCGCGGGTGCTTGGTCAGCGCCGGTCGGGGTGCCCGGCGCGACCAACCTCGGGAGCGTCGCCTGCTCGTCATCGTCTTTCTGCATCGCACCGGACGCGGGCGGCACCGTTTACCGGTACGACGGCGGCACCTGGGCGGCGGCTGGGGAGCCTTTCGCCGGCACGAATGACGTCGCAAGCACCGTCTCCTGCGCAAGCGCCACACATTGTGTTGCGGTCTCCCATCATGGCTACGAGTCGACATACGACGGCGTGAATTGGACAGCGCCGATGAACCTCGGTCTCTCCGATGTGACGAGCGTGTCCTGCCCGACGACGACCTTCTGCGTCGTGGTCGCGTATCAGGTCAGCACCGGCAACGTCGTCCTGTACGACGGGACGCATTGGTCCTCGCCGACGACGATTGACGGCGGAGGCACATTGGGAAGCGTCTCGTGTCCCACCGCGACCTTCTGTGTAGCAGCTGACGAGAACGCAGGTATGGTCACCTTCGATGGGTCGAGCTGGAGCAGCAGGCAACCGGCCGCCACGTCGCTGAGCGGCGTGTCGTGCGCGTCGACATCCTTCTGTGCGTCCGTGGACGGGCTCGGCGGCGCGGAGACCTATGACGGCAGCTCGTGGAGTTCGCCGACGATCGTCGATGCGTCCAATCACGCAGTTGCGATCTCCTGTGCGTCGCCGAGTTTCTGCGCCGAAGTCGAGGACGGAGGGGATGCGACGGCCTTCCACGGCGGCATGTGGTCTGCACCCACCGACATCGACAACGGCCAGGCTCTGAGTGGAGTGTCATGCTCGAGTTCCAGCTTCTGTATGGCGGTTGACAGCAACGGCTCAGCGCTCACCTACGACGGGAGCACATGGTCGGCCGCCGCGTCCGTCGCAGGCAGTCCCCTGACCGGGGTCTCGTGCACTTCGGCGACATTCTGCGCCGCAATCGACGTCAGCGGGAACGCAGAAATCTACAACGGCGCCTCCTGGTCGCAGCCGGTGAGTCTCGACACCCATGAGCTCTTCTCGATCTCTTGTGCCTCAACGACTTTCTGTGCGGCTGGCGGTGAGGGCGGTCGTGTCTGGACCTATAACGGCTCGACTTGGTCGTCGTCCGTCCTCGTCGGGGACAGAGCCATCCTCAGCTTGAGTTGCCCTGCGATCGACTTCTGTGCGGCGGCGAATGACGATGGTGCCGTGGCTACCTTCGACGGCGGAGGTTGGAGCCAGCTGGTGCCCGAGGTGGGCACCTACGTCTCTTGCGTCAGCTCCGCATTCTGTGCAGCTCTGCAGACGTCGGGTCAGACCAGTGCCGCGACCTTTGACGGAACGACATGGTCCGCGCCGTCAGCACTGGGTGCTGATTCCGACACTGTCATCGGGGCTGGCATCTCTTGCGTATCAACGACGCATTGTGTCGCGCTGAACGCAGGTGGCGAGGTTTTCGTCGGTCAGTGAGCGGCCAGATCGTCGTGTCTAGCCAGCGACCACGTGTGCACGTCGAGTGGGTGTTGAGGGGATCGAACCCCCGACATCTTCCTTGTAAGGGAAGCGCTCTACCGCTGAGCTAAACACCCCAGAGGCCGCCTTCGGCCCGGGCAAGGCTACGGCACGGACGCGCCTCGGCGCACGCTAGGTTGGGACCGTTCGTGATGCTGATCACTCAAGGGGTTCACATGCTCGTGCCGTTCTCAGTGTCCGACTTCATCGATCGCGCCACGACCGTCTACGGCGAGCGGATCGGTGTCGTCGACGAGCCCGACCAGCCCGCGCCGAGCTGGGGTGAGCTGACCTACGAGGAGCTGGCCCGGCGGGCTCGGGGAATCGCCGCGCACCTGGATGCCCTCGGGATCGAGCCGGGGGACCGAGTCGCTGTCGTATCGCACAACAGCGCTCGGCTGCTGGCCGCGTTCTTCGGTGTCAGCGGCTACGGGCGGGTGCTGGTTCCGGTGAACTTCCGCCTCTCGGTCGAGGAGGTCGGCTATATCGTCGAGCACTGTGGCGCGCGGGTCCTCTACATCGACCCAGAGCTGCAAGGCGCTTTACGTGAGGTCACGTGTGAGCACAAGTTCGTGATCGGCGACGACGCGACGCTGCTGACCGAGGACCTCGAGCCGCGTCCTTGGGAGCCGGACGAGAACGCCACCGCCACCATCAACTACACCTCGGGCACGACGGCGCGGCCCAAGGGCGTGCAGATCACGC
>JBQCJL010000088.1:0-4739 GCA_051952795.1 Marmoricola sp. | reverse complement strand
GGTGTCGGCGCGCAGCGTCGTCGCGCCGACGTCGTACCGGTCCCAGCTGCTCGCGGCGCAGGCGAGCTGGATCCGCTGACCAGGACTCAGAGGTCGGCGGCGTCGACGATCCGGTAGGCGTAGCCCTGCTCGGCGAGGAAGCGCTGGCGGTTGGCCGCGAAGTCGGCGTCGACGGTGTCGCGACTGACGATCGTGTAGAAGTGCGCGGACTTCCCTTCGGACTTCGGGCGGAGCAGCCGGCCGAGGCGCTGGGCCTCCTCCTGCCGTGAGCCGAAGGAGCCCGACACCTGGATCGCCACGGTGGCCTCGGGCAGGTCGACGGAGAAGTTGGCGACCTTGCTGACCACGAGCAGGTTGATGTCGCCGCTCCGGAAGCTCTCGAACAGCTCCTCGCGCTCCTTGACCGGCGTCGTGCCCTTGATGACAGGTGCGCCGAGATGCTCACCGAGCTCGTCGAGCTGGTCGAGGTACTGGCCGATCACCAGTGTCTGCTCGCCCTCGTGCTGCGCGACGAGCTGCTCGGCCACCCGGGACTTGGCCGGGGTGCACGCCGCGAGGCGGTAGCGCTCCTCGGGATCGGCGGTCGCGTACGCCAGCCGCTCGGACTGCGGCAGCGTGACTCGGACCTCGACGCAGTCGGCCGGAGCGATCCAGCCCTGGCTCTCGATGTCCTTCCAGGGCGCGTCGAACCGCTTGGGCCCGATCAGGCTGAAGACGTCGCCCTCGCGACCGTCCTCGCGGATCAGGGTCGCGGTCAGGCCGATGCGTCGCCGCGCTTGAAGATCGGCGGTCATGCGGAAGATCGGGGCCGGGAGCAGGTGGACCTCGTCGTAGACGATCAGGCCCCAGTCGCGTGCGTCCAGGAGCTCGAGGTGGCTGTAGACGCCCTTCCGGCGGGTGGTGAGCACCTGGTAGGTCGCGATGGTGACGGGGCGGATCTCCTTCTTGGTCCCGCTGTACTCGCCGATCTCCTCCTCGGTCAGGCTGGTGCGCTTGAGGAGCTCGGCTTTCCACTGGCGGGCGCTCACGGTGTTCGTCACCAGGATCAGCGTGGTCGCCTTGGCGTGGGCCATCGACGCGGCGCCGACGAGCGTCTTGCCCGCGCCGCAGGGGAGCACCACGACGCCGGAGCCTCCGTGCCAGAACGCCTCTGCTGCCTGACGCTGGTAGTCGCGCAGCGCCCAACCGTCCTCCCGGAGGTCGATGGCATGCGCTTCACCGTCGACGTAGCCGGCGTGGTCCTCGGCGGGCCAGCCGAGCTTGAGGAGTGCCTGCTTCAGGTTGCCGCGCTCGCTCGGGTGGACGGCGACGGTGTCGTCATCGATCCGGTTCCCGAGCATGCCGGCGACCTTCTTGGATCGGATGACCTCCTCGAGCACGGGTCGATCGGTCGAGGCGAGCACCAGGCCGTGGGTCGGATGCTTCTCGAGGCGCAGGCGGCCGTAGCGATCCATCGTCTCGGCGATGTCCACGAGCAGGGAGTGACCGACGGGATAGCGACTGAAGGTGAGCAGCACGTCGATGACCTGCTCCGCGTCGTGGCCCGCGGCACGCGCGTTCCACAGACCGAGCGGGGTGAGGCGATAGGTGTGGACGTGCTCCGGGCTCCGCTCCAGCTCGGCGAAGGGAGCGATCGCCTTGCGGCACGCGTCGGCCTGCTCATGATCGATCTCCAGCAGCAGGGTCTTGTCCGACTGGACGATCAGGGGGCCGTCGTTCACGACGAGAGTTTAGAGCCCGCCCGAAGGTGCCCCGCCCCTCCCGACCACGCCGACGCCGACCTTGCACCTATTGACGTCGACCTTGCGCAATCTGACGTCGACCTTGCAGGTCTGTCATGACGATGACGTTGGGACGACGACTCTGCAGGCGCGGACGCAGAGCCGCAAGGTCGCGCGCAACAAGTGCAAGCTCGGCGTCATTACGTGCAAGCTCGGCGTCAATAGGTGCAAGGTCGGCGGGCTAGTCGGCGGGGGCGGCCGCGGTGATGCGGTGGACCAGGAAGTCGCGACGGAGATCGCTGCGCTCGTCGAAGGCGGTGAGGCGCCCGCCCTCCAGGCGCAGGGGTCGGACCACACGCTGCGACACCGTCCCGTCGGGGCCGGCGTAGGCGAGGACCACGTTGAGGCTGGCGTCGAGTGCTCGCCGCAGCAGCGCGACGATGTCGTTCGGCGCGTGCGCCACGGTGTTCGCCGGCCGGGCGACGGCCGCCCGATCGCCGGATTGGATCGCGGCGACCGTGGCCGCGATCCGCGCCTCCTTCAGACCGCTCTGGTCGCTGGTGCCACCGAGCCGCGCGCTCGGCGCACGATGGAGGTCGGGGCGAGCGACGTGCACCGTCCCGTCCGCGGCCTCCAGCACAGGTGCGGCGCCCAGTTCGCGCAGCCGCATGAGCACCGTGGCGGGGTCGAGATCGCTCACCAACACCGTCGGGGCGATCCGGCGCAACCGCAATGACGACGCTCGAGCGTCATGAAGCAGCTCCGCGATCGCCACCTCGTCGTCACTGCGCAAGAACACCTGCGCGGCTCCGACCCGGAGGGCACCGAAGCGCCGAGCGACATCGTCGATCAGGTAGGTCAAGGCCTGCGGCACGGGCGTCTTGGACGCGCTCGCGAGGAATTCCTTGATCTCACTCGCCGTCCGCCCGGCATCCAATCCGCGGCGGACGGAGTCGGCCGCGAAACGATAGACGGTCGCGCCGCCACGGGAGTCGACGTCGGCGATCTCGGCCAGGCGCTCGGCGAGATCGTGCTCGAGCGGCCCGGGCGCGATGGCCGTGAGGTCGGCCTGGATCAGGACGTGGTCGACGGCCGGGGGGAGCAGCCGATCCAGGATGGTCGCGGCGTCCTCGTCCGCCAGAACCGCGCGACCCTGAGTCGTGACCGCATCCAGGGCCGTGATGCCCAGCCAGGCGGCCTCGGTCATGGCATCCAGGGCGATCCCGTCGACCTGGCCGCGCTGCGGGTGTCGCCACGAGAGCGCGGCGAGCAACGTGGCTGTTCCGGTTCCCGCGGCCAGCCGGGTGCCCGACGGAGTGTGTGCCCATTCCGCGATCACCTGGCGCCGTACCAGCGCGACAGTCGGATGCTCCACGTCCGGACTCAGGGCATTGACCGCTCCAGATGGCCCCCGAGTGCCGACCAGCGTGGGCTGGCGGTGCATCCCGAGCCAGGCGCGGACCAGATGCGTCCACCGCGCCCCCGGTGTCGAGCGGGACCACTCGTCGAACGCGACGGTGGGCATCCAGGCGTCGACGTCCTCACCTCCCTGCGCGATCTGCGCCATCCGGAGGAGGCCGGCCGCATGCATCGCCTCGAGGAGCAGCGCCGCCTCGTGGGCGTCGAGGTTGAGGTGCTTGCACAGCGCCTTGAAGTCGCGGACGCCGAGCCCGCCGGAGCGCAACGCCAACGGCGGTCTGCGGCTCCACGCCTCGGCGATCGCCTCGACATGGCGCAGCATGACCGCCGCCGAACCAGCGCCGACCTCATCGGCCGTCGACTGCTTGGTCGCCGTGGTGGCGATCGTCGGTGGATGAGCGGGCCGGTTGGTGATCCGGCCGTCCAGGAAGTGCTGTCGCGTGGAGAAGGTGACGGTGAGGCGCCGTTGCCGGGCCGTCCCGACACCGTCGCCGTCACCCCGCGTTCCCAGCAAGCCGAGTGCCACCAGCATCGCTGCGGGAGATCCGGGATCGACGGCGCTGGTGCCCTCCAGCTGGCCGCTCACCAGATGACGCAGCAGTGCCTCCGGCTCGGCATCGAGCTCACCGACCAGTCCGGCGATCGTGGACAGTGGCGGCCCCGGCGGGACCGCAAGCTGCTCGGCGAGCGGACGCGGAACGCGGAGTCCCGTCCCGTCGTCCCACAGCAGCAGGAGGTCGCTCAAGCGCCCGACGATCCGCTCGGTCTCCTCGACGGTCGCTCCGATGAGCGGAGCGATCTCCGCCGGCGTCAACGACTCGACCGATGACGCCGCCTCCAACACGGCACGATCCGCGGAATCGCAGAGCTCGAACGCCCGCCAGATCGAGGCGCGCGAGGTCGCTCGGGCCGCCAGCTGGCCGGAGTCCGCCGGAGCCGGCATGGCGAGATCCGGGCGTGCCCGCAGCAGGGCGGCGAGCTGGTCGCTCGACCACCCGCGAACGTGATCCGCGAGGCTTCGCGGCGACCTGGTGGGCATCCGCACGATTTTACCGGTCGGGGCCTCTGGGCATCGCGGCGCGAAGGGCTAGGTTCGCATCATGGAGTCCTACGCCGCCGGAGAGACGACCCCACCACTCCTGGACGAGACCATTGGCGCGAACTTCGAGCGTATGGCGGCGGCCCACGCCACGAACGAGGCACTCGTCGAGGTGGCGACCGGCCGCCGTTGGACCTACGAGGAACTCAACCAGGCCGTCGACGCCCTCGCCCGGGGCCTGATCGGCGCCGGTTTGGCGAAGGGTGACCGGATCGGGATCTGGGCGCCGAACTGTGCCGAGTGGACGATCGCCCAGTACGCGACGGCGAAGATCGGCGCCATCCTCGTCAACGTCAATCCGTCCTACCGGACCCACGAGTTCGCCTACGCGGTGAACCAGAGCGGCATGCGCATGCTGATCAGTGCCGAGTCGTTCAAGACCAGCGACTACCGCGCGATGGTGGCCGAGGTGGCGCCCGAGTGTCCGAGCCTGGAGCGGACGGCCTTCATCGGCACTCCGGACTGGGGCCAACTCCTCGCCGAGGGCGACGGCGTCGAGC
>JBQCJL010000087.1:0-8452 GCA_051952795.1 Marmoricola sp. | reverse complement strand
GCCGACCTTGCACTTATTGACGCCGACCTTGCACTTGTTGACGCCGAGATTGCACGAATGCTGTCCGCGAGATCCTGTCCGCTCGCAGCGCCGGCAAGTTTCGCGTCAGAAGCTGCAAGGTCGACGTCAGAACGAGCAAGGTCGACGTCAGAACGTGCAAGGTCGGCGACGGCCTAGGGTGCTGGCGTGCTGACGATCATCCGCGCGGACTTCACCGATCCTGCCCTCAAGCACTTCCTCCAGGACCACATCGACGATATGGAGCCCACAGCTCCGCCGGAGAGTCAGCACGCCCTCGACTTCGACGAGCTGCGCAGCCCCGACGTGCGGCTGTGGGTCGCCCACGAGGACGGAACCCTCGTCGGCACCGCCGCGCTCGCAGAGCTGAGCCCTGGACATGAGGAGCTCAAGAGCATGCGGACCGATCCGAGCCGGCGTGGCACGGGTATCGCCTCGGCGTTGCTTCTCCATCTGCTGGCCGATGCACGAGCACGACGGGTCGAGCGCATCTCGCTGGAGACGGGCAGCATGGAGTTCTTCGCCGCCGCGCACGCGCTGTATCTCAAGCACGGCTTCGTCGACTGCGCCCCGTTCGGCAGCTACCTCGAGGACCCGAACAGCCGCTTCATGACGCTCGAGCTCTGAGTCAGCGGCACCCCGCCGCATAGACGTAGCACCGCAGTGCCGGCTCCTTCGCTACGAGCGGCGCCCCCGCGAAGCTCAGGTTCGGGATCGAGACCGTGGCCAGGTTCGGCGCCGCCTCGAGAATCAGCAGGTACATCGGGACCGACGCGGGATCCACGTACGGCATGTACAGCGTTCCGCAGACCGCGCGGTTGATCCGCGACGGCCTCGCCGGACCTGCATGCGTGAGCGCGTCCATGACCAAGGCGTAGGTCACCGGGTCGATCGTTCCGACGGTGAGGTGCTCATCGGGCTCGGCCGGACAGATGGACTGGGTGGCGATGTTGGTGACCGCACCCGCTCCCGTGTGGAGGGCCGACGAGGCGACGGCGTTATTGGTGCTCGGCGTGACGACCTCGTCGTGGGTCGTGTAGATCTCCGTGTAGCTGATGCCCGCGAAGGTCTCGGTTCCGCTGTTCAGAGCCTTGATGAAATGAGCATTCGCACCCTGCTGCCAGATGGAGGGCATGCAGGTGGTCAGGCCGACGATGCATCCCGCGAGGGCGGTCGAGCCGTGGTTGTCGCCGGCCATGCCGATGATGTCGTCCACCATCGTCCGGGTATCCGGCCAGAACCGCAGGCCCCAACGCATGCTCATGCCGCCCTGACTGTGGCCCATCACCGCGATCCGGCGCCCCGAGGCGTGGTGCATCCTCCGAATGCCGTACACGAGGTACTCCGCCGCGACCTGGATGTCTCCGAGCGTGTGATACGGCGGCGACACCGCACACCAGTACCGATGCTGAGCCGTGAATGCCTTCTCGTAGTTCCAGGAGAAGTTCTGCTCCGCCGTGACGCTGGTGCCGGGGCTGAGGAGGACGGGCTCCCCTCCCGATGTCGGGGAGCCGTGGCAGGTCAGGGCGGCGGCCAGCTTGGTCGCCGATACGTCGAGTGCAGGTCCCGGTCGGGACAGCGGAGCGTAGACGGTCCCAGCTTGAGCAGAGCTCACGGGAATGAGGAAGCTCGCCACGACGAGCAGGCTGACAAGGATCGGACGGCGGAGAAGGCGCACCCTCACTCAACGGCTCGAGTACGACGGACGTCACGCACCAGAATCAGGAGCAACACCAGCGCGACGGCAGCAGCGATCGCTTCCGCGCTCGCGCTGTTGGTCTTCTCCGCGAACCACACCGGCTCGTACATGTCGGGGAGCGGTCCGATACGGCCGGGATCCGTATTGGTGTAGAGGAGGACCGCGGCAGCCCCTCCTCCGCTGACCGCCAGGGCGAAGAGGGCAGTCGCCCAGCGGGGCCAGACCAACACCAGCACCGCGGCGACGATGGCCGCGATCCCTTCGATCCTGAAGAGTGTCGCCTGGCTCACCACACTGGTCTTCACCATCGCGTAGTCGGAGGCGAGATGCAGGTGGACGTAGGCATCCACCGCCAGACCGGCCGCGATCACCGCTCCACACCCCCCGATGAGCCATCGTCGAGACCTCGTCATTGCGATCACACCCTTTCCGCCTCATCCGTAGAGACGACTCCGGCCACGGCGAGGTTCATCGATGAACGAATCGGTGCCCAAGCCCGTGTCTTCCGTGAGAGCACCCCACGAAAGGGACCGGACCCATGACCACTTCACGACGCATCACCACACTCCCCGCCATCGGCGTGATGTCGGTGGCAGGCATCGCCCTCGTCCTGACCGGATGCGGCTCGAGCAGCAACGGCTCAGGCGGCGGCGACCGGGAGACGATCGGCACCTCGACCACCAGCCTCGGCACGTTCCTGACCGCCGACGAAGGACGCTCGGTCTACCTCTGGGAGGGCGACCACGGCACGACGTCCAACTGCACCGGCGCCTGCGCCAGCGTGTGGTCGCCGGTGACGACGGAGGGAGCACCCAAAGCGGAGGGCAGTGCCGTGGCGTCCGACCTCGGGACGACCAAGCGCTCGGACGGCAAGACCCAGGTGACCTACCACGGACACCCGCTCTACTACTACGCCGGCGACTCCTCGAAGGGTCAGACGACCGGAGAGGGCAACAACGGCTTCGGCGCCAAGTGGTACCTGGTGAAGCCATCGGGCTCCGCTCTGGATGACGACGGGTCGAGCCCGTCCAGCCCGTCCAGCCCGTCGATGCCATCGAGCCCGTCGAGTCCGTAGAGCCCGGCGAGCCCGGCGAGCTCCTCTGGTGGGTACACCTACTGACCTGAGTCCCTCGGGCTCCTTCGGCGCTGGGCCAGCCGTCAGGGTGCCTGCGGCAGACTGGTCGCCATGACCGTTCCCTCGATCACCCTCAACAACGGCGTCTCCATTCCCCAGGTCGGCTTCGGCGTGTTCCAAGTGCCCGAGGAGAAGACCGCCGCGGCGGTCAAGGGGGCGATCGAAGCGGGATATCGATCGATCGACACGGCGGCCGTCTACTTCAACGAGGAGGGCGTCGCGCAGGGCATCGCCGAGAGCGGCGTCCCGCGCGACGAGCTCTTCATCACCACCAAGGTGTGGAACTCGGACCAGGGCTACGACGCCACCCTGCGTGCGTTCGACGCGAGCGCGGCACGCCTGCAACTCGAGCAGATCGATCTATACCTGATCCACTGGCCCACGCCCGAGTTCGACACCTACCTGGACACCTGGCGAGCGCTCGAGACCCTGGTGAAGGACGGACGCCTGCGCACCGCGGGAGTCTCGAACTTCCACCCTGCTCATCTGCAGCGGCTGTTCGACAACAGCGATCTGGTGCCGGCCGTCAACCAGATCGAGCTGCATCCGGGCCTCCAGCAGCACGAGCTCCGCGCAGTGCACGCCGAGCACCGCATCGTGACCGAGGCGTGGAGCCCCCTGGGGCGCGGTGCGCTCCTCGACGACCCGGTGCTCACCGCGATCGCCGACCGCATCGACCGGTCACCGGCCCAGGTCATCCTGCGGTGGCAGGTGCAGCTGGGGAACGTGGTGATTCCGCGGTCGGTGACTCCGTCGCGCATCCGCGAGAACATCGAGCTCTTCGACTTCGAGCTCGGCGACGAGGACATGGCGGCCATCGCCGGCATGGACCGCGGTCAACGCGTCGGTCCGAACCCGGACGAGTTCAACGTCCGCTAGGGGCGCCCCTTGCGCTGCAGATGAACGAGGCGCAACATCTCGGTGTATGAGCACCGACACTGAGGCTCGAGCGCTCGAAGCGGTGCGCCACCGCCTCGAGTCGAAGTACCCGATGACGGATCCGAGCGTGGTCCGGCTCGCCGTCGACGTCTCCTACGAAGGCCTGAGGTCGGCGAGGATCCGCGAGTTCATCCCGGTGCTGGTCGAGCGGGAGGCGAGCGACAAGCTCAGCCACCTCCTCTGAGCAGGCTCAGGACTTGGCGGCCCGCCGGCGCGAGATCGCGTCGACGGCTGCCGCGAGCAGCAGCACCCCACCGGTGATCACCTGGTTCAGCTGAGCCGGAGTGTTCGCGCGGAGCCCCAGTCCGTTCGGGATGATCGTGATCACCAGTGCTCCGATGACGGCGTCGCGCGGGCGGCCGCGCCCACCGAAGAGCGAGGTACCGCCGATGACCGCCGCGGCAACGGCGAAGAGCAGGGTGTTGCCACCGCCGAGGTCGAGTGAGACCGCGTGCGAGCTCGACGCGAGCATGATGCCCCCGAAAGCACCGAACGACGAGCACAGCGTGAACGCGGCGACCTTGATGCGGACCACGTCGATGCCTGCTCGGCGGGCGGCCTCCTGGTTGCCGCCGGTCGCGTAGAGGTGCCGTCCCCAGGTCGTCTTCGACAGCAGGAACGTGCAGGCCACCATGAGGATGATGCTGATCGCGGCCGCCCACGGGATGCCCTCGATCTTCACGTACTGATTCGGCCCGCGGTTGGTGTTGGCGAAGATCGTCAACAGGATGCCGATGACGGCCAGCACGCCGACCCGGGCCAGTACGAGGTCCAGGCCGTCACGAGCCAGGCCGGCCTTGGCTGCCGAGAGCGAGCGCCAGACCGAGATCGCGGCATACCCGCCCACCAGCACCAGGGTGAAGATCCAGCTCCACACCGGCGAGAGGTTGTTGGACGTCAGGCCGAACCAGAAGCCGTAGCTGCTGGTTCCGACCGGCTGGGAGTTCACGGCGAAGAGGAGCACGCCCTGCCAGGCGAGGAAGAGCGACAGCGTCACCACGAAGCTCGGGATCCCGACCTTGGCGACCAGGAAGCCGGTGAAGATGCCGACCGCTGCGCCGATGGCGACTGCCGCGAAGGTGGCGATGACGACGTGTTGGACCTGGTTGGTGGCGATCGCCACGACGCCCAGGGCGACCACCACGGCACCCGGATAGGTCTTGAGCCAGATGGCCAGTCCGATGGCGGCGACCATGCCGACCAGAAGGGACCAGTAGATGCCTCCCGACACCGCGTCGTGCAGGTTGCCGCTGAACACGGCCTCCGCGGCGAATGCGGCGGCCATGCCGCCCGTGGTGCCGGCGGACAGATCGATCTCGCCCAGAAGCAGGACGAACACGAGTCCTAGGCCGATCACGGCGATGTACGCGCCCTGTCCGGGCAGGTTGCCGAGGTTGTAGCGCGTGAGGAACGCCGAGGAGACCTGGCTGAAGATGATCATCAACGCGACCAGGCCCAGGATGGAGGGCAGGGCGCCCGGCTCACCGGTACGGAGGCGACCGAGGTAGTCGCGGGCAGCGTCGGCGATCGAGCGCTTCTCGATGTCCAGGGAGAAGCTCGAGGCGCGTTCGGTGGTCGAAGTCATGGGCGTCCTCAGATCGATGCGTTGGCGGTCGCGGGGGCGAGTCCGAGGTCGCCGCTGCGACCGGACGTGATCAGTTCGACGATCTGCGTGGTGCTGGACTCCTTGGCCTTCACCTCGGCGGCGACGCGACCCAGGAACAACGCGACGACGCGGTCGGAGACCTCGATGACGTCGTTCATGTTGTGCGAGATCAGAACCACCCCCACGCCGGAGTCGGCGAGCCGCCGGACGAGGTCGAGCACCTGACGCGTCTGCGCCACACCGAGCGCGGCCGTGGGCTCGTCGAGGAAGACCACCTTGCTGTTCCAGAGCACCGCCTTGGCGATCGCCACGGTCTGACGCTGGCCGCCCGAGAGGCTGGCCACCATCTGGCGGACGGAGGAGACCGTCCGCACCGAGAGGCTCTCGAGCGCCTCGCGCGCCTTCTTCTCCATGGCCCCGTCGTTGAGGAGTCCGAACCTGCGGATCTCGCGCCCGAGGAACATGTTCTGGGTGATGTCGAGGTTGTCGGCGAGCGCCAGGTCCTGATAGACGAACTCGATCCCCAGACCGGTAGCCACGCGTGGATCGTGCAGCGACACCGGCGATCCGTCGAACCGCACCTCGCCGCTGTCGATCGGGTGGATGCCGGCGATGCACTTCACCAGCGTCGACTTACCGGCGCCGTTGTCGCCGACGAGCGCCGTCACCTCACCCGGATAGACGTTGAAGTCGACATCGTGCAGGACGTGGACGGGGCCGAAGCTCTTGTTGAGAGCAGAGACCTCGAGGATCGGATCAGACATCAATCACCGCCGGGTTGGTTGGACGACCAGTGGATAGGACGATCAGACACCAGTGTGGCCGGGCTGCCCCCTGCGGTACAGCCCGGCCACACCATGACGTGCTCAGGACAGTCCGAGCGCCTTACACGCAGCGGCGATGTTCTGGCAGACCTGTGCGACGGTCAGGATGCCGGTGTCGGTGACGTCCTTGACATTCGCCTGGGTGATCACCTGCGGCGGGAGCAGCAGGGCCTGGAGCTTGTGGCTCGGTGCCTTCGGGTCGGAGAAGGGAGCCACGGTCAGGCCCGCCTGAGCCGGGGTCTTGCCCTGCGTCAGGGCGATGGCCAGAGCGGCGGCCGCCTGCGCCTCGATCTTGACGTTCTTGAAGACCGTCATGGACTGCTGACCGGTGATGATGTTCTGCAGACCCTCCACGCCCGAGTCCTGACCGGTGAGCACCACGTGGCCGTTGAGACCGGTCTGCTTGAGCACACCGATCGCAGCGTTCGCGATGTCATCGTTGGCCGCCACGACGCCCTGGATGGAGCCGCCGGCCGCCGTCAGCATCTGCTGGAAGACACCCGCCGCCTTGGTGACGTCCCAACCGGGAACGGGCTCCTCGTTGACGATCTTGGCCTTGCCCGCCGACACCAGCGGGTCGAGGACGTCGTGCGCGCCCTTCTTGAAGAGGACCGCGTTGTTGTCCACGTCGGTACCACCGTCGGTCATGATGATCGACGGGTCCTTGATGCTCTGCTGGTTCAGACAGTCGACCAGGGTCTGCGCCTGGAGTCGCCCGACCTCCTCGTTGTCGAACGAGACGTAGTACGGAGCCGTGCCGCCGAGGTTCACGCGGTCGTAGTCGATGACCTTGACCCCGGACTGCTGGGCGAGCTTCTCGACCGCAGCGCCGGACTTGGCGTCGATCGAGTCGATGATGAGCACCTTCACGTTCTCACCGATCATCGACTGCGCGATCGAGGCGAAGCGCTGGGTGCTGTTCTGGGCGTTCTGGATGTCGGGCGTGAGGCCAGCCGCCGTCAGGTACTTCTTGAGCAGCGGAGCGTCGTAGAGGGTGTAGCGGGTCGACGACGTGGTGTCGGGAAGGATGACGCCGACCTTGCCCGAGGCCTTGCCGCTGTTGCTCCCGACCGAGGGCGCCTTGGCGGTGCTCATGGGCGGGCTGGTCAACTTGCAGGCGGCTGTGACTGAGCCACTGCCGGACGAGGACTTGCCGCTCGAGCTGTTGTTGTTGTTGCTCGAGCTGCCGCAAGCCGCGAGCGAGGCCGCGCCCAACATGATCGCGACCCCGGACACCGTTGCACGGCGGAACAAAGCAGACACATTTCCTCCTGGGGAGTGGTGACACACGCTAACCCGTGGGCCAATTCTGCCTCTGAGTGTCACGCGTCACAGATTTGTCGTCAATAGGTAACACAAAAATTCCTGCTGTCACCAATCGGCGTTCTTTGTTCATCGTTGTTGACGACAACCGTGCGCTCCGCCATGGTGTATGCCATGGCCAAGGGCAGTGCGGGATCGATGCGTGACGCGAACCGTCAACGCGTGATCGACGCCCTCCTGGGACGCGGCGGCGAGGACGTCACCTACGCGCAGCTGGCGCACGACACCGGACTCGCCATCGGCACGGTGACCAGCATCGTGCGTGAGTTCGAGGACGCCGGCATGGTCGACACGATCCCCGGCGCGGGCCGACGTGGCGCCACGGTGCGTCTGGGCCGAGGCGCCGGTTTGGTGGCCGGGGTGGACTTCGGCCACACCCACCTGGCCGTGGCGGTCGCGGACATGACGGGAACGATCCTGGCCGAGCGCACCGTTCCGGCCGACTCCGACCAGGACCGGACCTCCGGACTGGCGACGGCGCGCACGCTGCTCGACGAGCTCGTCGGCGAGGCGGGCGAGACGCTGGACGCCGTCCGGACCATCGGGATGGGCCTGCCCGCCCCCATGTCGCGCGGACGCGTGCTCGGTACGGCGATCATGCCGGGCTGGGCCGACGTGCAGGTCAGTGCGGTCGCCGAGCGCGCCTTCGACCGGCCCGTGGTGGTCGAGAACGACGCCAACCTGGGAGCACTCGCGGAGTGTCATCAAGGCGCCGGGCGTGGACATTCCGAGCTGGTCTTCGTGAAGGTCTCGAGTGGTCTCGGCGCGGGCATCGTGGTCGATGGCCGGATCTATCTCGTTCGCCGTCTCTAGACGGACGAGGTCTCCGTCGTTGACTTCAAGTCGAGCGACCGCGCACAGGCCGAGAACCTGACCACGGATCAGCTGCACGTATATGCGGTCGGGTA
>JBQCJL010000086.1:0-4867 GCA_051952795.1 Marmoricola sp. | reverse complement strand
AGGACTACGCCGCCCACGTGCAGCCGCATTCGGCGGCCGTACTGGCGCGAGCAGGCCGGCTCGGGGTCCCGCGCATCCACTTCGGCGTCGGCACGTCCAACCTCCTCGGCCTCATGGGGGAGGCGGGAGCCGACGTCGTCGGCGTGGATTGGCGCACGCCGCTCGCGGACGGCATCGCGCGGGTCGGCGACCGCGGCGTCCAAGGCAATCTCGACCCGACGCTGGTCTTCGCGCCGACCGAGGTGATGCTCGAGCGCGCCGGCCGCATCATCGAGGCGGGGCGGACCGCGCGCGGCCACATCTTCAATCTCGGTCATGGCGTTCTCCCGAGCACCGATCCCGACCAGTTGAAGCGCCTGACCGACTTCGTCCACGAATATCCGGTCGCCTGAACGAAGGGGAGAGCGTGAGCCGTGTCATCGTCGTCGGCGCCGGGATCGCCGGGCTCGCCGCCGCTCGTGAGCTGACCGCGCAGGGGATCGACGTCCTGGTGCTGGAATCCGGCGCCGACGTGGGCGGCAAGCTGCGTCTGGGCGAGGTTGCTGGGGTTCAGGTCGACCTGGGTGCCGAAGCCATGTTGGCGCGCCGACCCGAAGGCGTCGCGCTGGCCCAGTCAGCCGGGTTGGGCGACGCCATCGTCCACCCGGCCACGACCGAATCGATGCTGTGGAACCGCGATCGGCTGGTTCCGCTGCCACGAACGTTCATGGGCGTTCCCGGTGACGTGAAGACGCTGGACGCGGTGCTCTCCCGGGCCGGGCAGATGCGGGCTGCCGTCGAGTCGCGCCTGCTCGAGACCGAGCTGGTGGGCAATGACGTCAGCCTCGGCTCCCTGGTCGAGGAGCGGCTGGGCAAAGAGGTCGTCGATCGTCTGGTGGAGCCGCTCCTGGGTGGCGTCTACGCGGGATTCGCCCGCGACATCTCGGCGAGAGCGGCGGTGCCCCAGCTGCTTCCCCTGCTCGAGCGCGAGGGTTCGCTGACCAAGGCCGCCGCGGCCGCGCTCGCGCGGTCGTCGTCGGGGCCGGTGTTCGCAGGCGTGGTCGGGGGCGTCGGCCGGCTGCCGCTGGCCCTGGCCGGGATGCTCGACGTCGAGACGGGTGTCGAGGTCTCGGAGGTCCGCCGCGCCGACGCGGGCTGGGAGGTCCTCGCGGGCGATCGCCTCCTGGCCGCCGATGCCGTCGTCCTCGCGACGCCGGCCTTCGCCACGGCCCGCCTCGTCCGCGACGTGGCGCCGATCGCGGCGCATGAGCTGGGTCGGATCGAGTACGGGTCGATGGCGATCGTCACCCTGGCCTTCTCGGTCCACGACTTCCCGCCGGTGCAGGGCTCCGGCTTCCTGGTCCCGGCGGTCGACGGACACGACATCAAGGCGGTCACGTTCTCGCACCGCAAGTGGCAGTGGGTCGCCGATGCCGGCACGGCTGAGGGGCTGGTCGTGATGCGGTGTTCGCTGGGGCGCCATCGGGACTCGACGCTGGAGCGCGACGACGCCGAGCTGGTCGCGATGGCGGTCGCGGACCTGGGCAAGGCCATCGGGCTTTCCGCGCGCCCGGTCGCCGCGCACGTGCAACGGTGGGTGGATGCCCTCCCGCAATACGCGGTCGGACACGTCGATCGCGTGACGCTGATCAAGTCGGAGATCGCCAAGCACCCGGGCCTCGCGGTCTGCGGTGCCGCCTTCGACGGCGTCGGGATTCCGGCGTGCGCGGCGTCCGCGGCGGAGGCGGTGGCGTCGGTCTTGGCCTCCCTCGGGACAATAACCTCATGAACGACTCCGATCCTCAGGCTCACATCAAGACCAACGCGGCCAAGATCAACGAGCTCAACGAGACGATCCGCTACACGATGTGGTCCGTCTTCCGCCTGGACGAGACGTTCGGCGACGACCTCCGCACACTGGAGGTATCGGAGGTCGAGAAGCTTCTCGACGAGCTCGCCACTGAGGACGTCGTGGTCCGGGGCATCTACGACGTCAGCGGGCTGCGAGCCGACGCCGACGTCATGTTCTGGCTCCACGCGACCTCGTCGGATCAGTTGCAGAGCGCCTACAACCGCCTCCGTCGGACCGCCTTCGGGCGGCGCCTCGCTCCGGTCTGGTCGCAGATGGCGCTGCACCGCCCCGCGGAGTTCAACCGCTCGCATCTGCCGGCGTTCCTCGCCGACGAGCGCAGCCACGACTATGTCGCGGTCTATCCGTTCGTCCGCTCCTACGAGTGGTACCTGCTCGACGAGAAGGAGCGTCGCGCACTGCTCGCCGAGCACGGTGGCATGGCGCGTGACTACCCGGATGTGCGGGCCAACACGGTGCCGTCCTTCGCGTTGGGGGACTACGAGTGGATCCTGGCCTTCGAGGCCGACGATCTGTCGCGCATCGTCGACCTGATGCGGCACCTACGGGGCAGCGAGACGCGTCGGCACGTGCGGGAGGAAGTGCCGTTCTACACGGGTCGGCGCCGCGAGGTCGCGGAGCTGATCGCCGCGCTTCCCTAGCTCTCGGCGAGCTTCAGACTGATCGAGTTGATGCAGTACCGCTGATCGGTCGGCGTTCCGTAGCCCTCACCCTCGAACACGTGGCCCAGGTGCGAGTCGCAGTTGGCGCAGCGCACCTCGACGCGGCGCATGCCGAGCGTGTTGTCCTCGATGTAGCGCACGGTGTCGGTGATCGGCTGGAAGAACGAGGGCCAGCCGCAGCCACTGTGGAACTTGGTATCGGACTCGAAGAGGGCGGCGTTGCAGGCGCGGCAGTGATAGACGCCCTTGGTCTCGGTGTCGGTGTACTCGCCGGTGAAGGGGCGCTCGGTGCCCGCCTCGCGCAGGACGTGGAACTCAGCGGGAGAGAGCTCGGCGCGCCACTCCGCTTCAGTCTTCTCGACGTTTGCCATGTCACGAGCCTACGGGCGCACTCCAGCGACGGCATCCGTAGGCTGGCCGCATGGCGAAGCCCGAGGTTGCCCACGTCACGGCGGGGGATCGCGAGGTGCGGGTCTCCAGCCCCGAGCGCGTGATCTACGAGGCGACGGACCGTACTCCGGCGATCACGAAGCTCCAGGTCGCCGAGTACTTCGCGGCCGTCGGCGCGCCCTTCATGCACGCCAACGGCAACCGCCCGGTCGCCCTCGAGCGCTGGCCGGGTGGCTGGCGTGAGGGGATGACGCTCTCGGTCGGCCCGATGGGTCAGCAGAACGGTGACGGCTTCTATTCGAAGCGGCTGCCCAAAGGCGCCCCTGATTGGTTGGTGACCACCCGCGTCACGACGCCGAACGGCCGACCGATCGACGAGCTCTGCATCAGCGAACCGGCGGCCGCGGTGTGGGCCGCCCAGATGGGCACCCTGACCTTCCACCCCTGGGCGGTCCGTGCCGATGACGTCGAGCATCCCGACGAGATCCGCATCGACCTTGATCCGCAACCGGGCGCGTCCTTCGCCGATGCTCAGCAGGTTGCCGCGGTCGCTCGCGAGCTGCTCGCGGAGCTGGGTTTGGTCGCCTTCCCCAAGACGTCGGGCAACCGGGGCATCCACGTGTATGTGCGGATCCGACGTGAGTGGGGCTTCGAGGACGCGCGCCATGCGGTGATCGGCTTCGGTCGCGAGCTCGAGCGGCGCGACGGCCGCGTGACCACCCAGTGGTGGAAGGAGGAACGGCCGGAGGGCTCGATCTTCGTCGACTTCAACCAGAACCTGCGGGATCGGACGATCGCGGGTGCCTGGAGTCCGCGCCCTCGGCCGGGGGCGCCGGTGAGCACGCCGATGAGCTGGTCCCAACTCGCCGAGGTCGAGGACCCGCGTGACTTCAACCTGATCACGATTCCGGAGTACCTGGAGGACGGCGATCCGTGGCAGGGGATCGACGACGTCGCCCACTCCTTGGAGCCGCTGCTCGCGCTCTGGGAGAACGTTCCCGGGGGCGAGGTCAACTTCCCGCCCGACTACCCGAAGATGCCCGGGGAGCCTCCGCGGGTTCAGCCGAGCAAGAAGGTCGCCGCGCACTGGGACGCGGACGGCAATCGCGTCGAGGACTGAGCGAGTCAGCTCTCGGCGGCGGCCTTGATCGCCTGCAGCGTCTCCCGCATCCCTTCGCGCATGGACGCGGTGAAGACCTCGGCTCCGCCCATGAAGCCCTCGGTGAGCTCCTTCGACAAGGGCGAGATGCCCTCGGGCGTCTCACGCCGCTGGACGAGCCGGGTGCCATCGTCGAGCGGCTTGAGGGTGAAGGACCAGATCACCCAGTTCTCCTGGATCTTGAAAGCGATCTGGCGGTGCGGCTCGTACCGCACGACCTCGCCGTGCGTGGTCCACTCCAGCTCTCCGAGCTGATTCCGGTTGGTGAACTGGGTGCCGAGCCCGAACTCCGTGAAGCCGTCGCGCAGGCAGACCGACGTCACCTGGGGACTCCATTCGGGCATGCGGATCAGGTCGTGCACCAGCTCCCAGACTCGCGCGGGCGATGCCGCGATCTCGATCTCGGCGATGAGGTCGGTGGTGGTTTCCATGGCGGGTGACACTATACGACCGATCGGTCGTATACAATGCGGGCATGCCCGCTGATGCCGATGGACGTCGAGCCCGCGGCGACGCCACCCGCGCTCGCGTCGCCGCGGAGGCGGCGCAGATCGCCACCGTCCAGGGGTTGGATGCGATCACCGTCGGGACACTGGCGACGGAGACCGGAGTGTCGAAGAGCGGCATCCTCACCGTCTTCGAGACCAGGGAGGCCATCCAGCTGGCGGCGGTAGCGGGCGCTCGCAGGCTGTACATCGAGCATGTGATCGGGCCGGCGTGGAGCGAACGGTCGGGCAAGCCACGACTGCGTGCTCTCGTGTCTCACTGGATCGAGTACCTGCGTGCCGGGGTGTTCCGCGGCGGCTG
>JBQCJL010000085.1:0-9934 GCA_051952795.1 Marmoricola sp. | reverse complement strand
GTGATCGGTGCCAACGACACCGTCAACCCGGCCGCGGCGGAGGACCCGTCCTCCCCGATCGCCGGCATGCCGGTGCTCGAGGTCTGGCACGCCAAGGACGTCATCGTGTTCAAGCGCTCGATGGCCTCGGGCTATGCCGGCGTGCAGAACCCGCTGTTCTTCCGCGAGAACTCGGCGATGCTCTTCGGTGACGCCAAGGACCGCGTCGAGGACATCCTGCGCGCCCTGTAAGCCGCACGAAGGGTCTCGATACAGCCGCACATCGGCGGCGTATCGAGACCCTTGTGCTTCGCCGGATGGCCCTCAAATAAACATGAGATCTCCCTCACGATAGATTTGAGGTTTCCCTCATGTTCTGGTGTCATGGTTCGCGTGACCAGTGAAGCCGTTGATGCCGCCCGTACGACGCCCGACGCCACCCGCGTGGAGGAGATCGTTCGTTCCAAACGACTCCTCGACCGGCTTGCCGCAGGCACCCCCTACGCCGTCGTCTTCGGCGGTCAGGGCGCCGACTGGCTGCCGGCCCTGGCGGAGCTGATCCGGATCCACCGCTTGGACCTCTGCGACGTCGTCGCTGCCGCCGATCGCCGGCTGGCACCGCTCGCGGCGGAGCTTCCCGCCTTCACTCCCCTGGGATGGGTCGACATCTACGCCGCCTCGGAGTCGGAGTCGGTCGAGCTCGACAAGCCGGAGCGGCTGCCCGACCTGATCGCTCCCGCCCAGTCCTTGCCCGGCGTCCTCCTCACCCAGCTCGCCGCGCTCCGGTCACTGCGCGGCCTCGGTCTCGACGCCCACGGTGCCGTCAGCGCGATCGGTCACTCCCAGGGACTGCTTGCCGTCGAGGTCCTCCAGGGCCTCGACGAGGCTGACGCTCTTGCCCTGGCGCGCATGATCGGCGCGGCTGTCGCACGCGTCGCCCCGGAACTGGGCCTGGCCGGCGACACGATGCTGCACGTGGCAGCCTCGGCCTCGGAGGTGCAGGCCGTCATCGACAGGTTGCCGTCCTCGAGCCGCCTGGTCGTGCGGGTGCGCAACGGTCGCCGCAGCTGTGTCGTCAGCGGCCCCGAGGTCGGATTGGAGCGGCTGCGTGGCTCCCTCGACGAGGACGTCTCCACTGACCTGGTGCGCACTCGGGCGGCCTTCCACCATCCGGAGCTGGTCCGGGCCGTCGACCTCGTGGTGTCGTGGGCCGAGCGGTGCGGACTGGATGCGGCGCTGACCCGCCGCGTCGCCTTGGAGGTCCTGGTCGACGACGTGGACTGGCCGACGCAGGTCGGGACCGCCGTCGCCGCGGGCGCTCGCTGGCTCCTGGACCTCGGCCCCGCGGATCTCGCGTCCGGCTTCACCACCCCGCTCGCCGAGGCGCACGGCCTGGGCGTGATCGCACCGACCACCGCCAAGGGCCTGCGCGCACTCACGGTGGTCGGCGCGGCGCCTCGACGCCCGGCCGGCTGGGCCTCATATGCGCCCCAGGCGATCCGGACGCCGGACGGGCGCGTGCGTGCACAGACCCGCTTCACCCAGCTGACCGGACGCTCCCCGATCCTGCTCGCCGGCATGACGCCGACGACCGTCGACCCCGCCATCGTCGCCGCCGCAGCCAATGCCGGTCACTGGGCCGAGCTCGCCGGTGGCGGGCAGGTCAGCGAGCCGATCTTCGCTGAGAACCTCGCCCGGCTCGGCTCGCTCCTGGACGAGGGTCGGACGGCGGCATTCAACGCGCTCTATCTCGACCCCTACCTCTGGCGCCTGCAGCTGGGCAGCCAGCGGCTGGTCCAGCGTGCCCGCATGGCGGGAGCGGCGATCGACGCGGTCATCGTCACGGCCGGTGTCCCCGAGCTCGACGAGGCCGTCCGCCTGGTCGAGGAGCTGCGCGGCCTCGGCATCGAGCATGTGGTCTTCAAGCCGGGAACGGTCGCGCAGATCAAGGCCGTCCTTGCCATCGCCGACGCCGTCGCACCCACCCCGCTCATCATCCAGATCGAGGGCGGCAAGGCCGGCGGCCACCACTCGTGGGAGGACCTCGACGATCTCCTCCTCACCACCTATGCCAGCCTTCGACGCCGGGAGAACGTCGTCGTCTGTGTCGGCGGCGGCATCGGCACGCCCGCGGACGCCGCTCGCTACATCACCGGCGAGTGGGCCACGGCGCACGGTGAGCCCGCGATGCCGCTGGACGGGGTGCTGGTCGGGACCGCGGCGATGGCCTGCCGGGAGGCGACCACGTCGCCGCAGGTGAAGCAGCTCCTGGTCGAGACCCCGGGAAGCCCCGCCTGGGTGCGCGCCGGCGAGGTGGCGGGCGGTGTCACGTCCGGCCGGAGCCAGCTCGGCGCCGACATCCACGAGATCGACAACGCGGCCGCTCGAACGGGCCGCCTGCTCGACGAGGTCGCCGGCGATGCAGCCGCCGTCGCCGAGCGTCGCGACGAGATCATCGCCGCACTCGCCCAGACGGCCAAGCCCTACTTCGGTGACGCCGGCTCGATGACGTATGCAGCCTGGCTGTCGCGGTTCCTCGACCTGGCCGGATCGCCGGCGTGGCTCGACGTCTCGCTGCGCGATCGCTTCCATGCGATGCTGCAGCGCGCCGAGGCGCGGCTGTGCGAGGCCGACCACGGCTTGATTCCGACGCTGTTCGCGTCGCCGGAGGCGGTCGAGGATGGGGCCGAGGCCGTCGCGACCCTTCTGGCCAGCTATCCCGCCGCCGCCGACGTGCTGCTGCACCCCGCGGATGTCGCGTTCTTCGTGGAGGTCTGCGCGCGCCCGGGCAAGCCGGTTCCCTTCGTTCCGGTCATCGACGCGGGCGTGCGCAAGTACTACCGCTCGGACTCGCTGTGGCAGGCCCATGACGACCGCTACCCCGCCGACGCCGTCTGCGTCATCCCGGGTCCGGTGGCCGTCGCCGGCATCACGCAGGTCGATGAGCCCGTCGCGGCCCTGCTGGATCGCTTCGAGAGCGCGGTCGTGGAGGCCGCCCTCGCCGAGGACGGAGTGGCGATCGAGGTCTCGGGCCGCCGCGTCTCGTCGCTGGCCGAAGGCGCGCTGGGGCTGGTGCTGGCTGCTCCGGACGCGATCTGGGCTGGACGGACCGTCCTGAACCCGGTCCGCCGACTGGGCGAGGACTGGCGCGTACTGGGCACCGGTGTCGCCGAGCATGTCAGCACCGGATCGACCCTCACGGAGGCTGGCGACCGTGTCGAGCTGCGGATTCCGCTCGGCGCCGAGGCGCTGACCCTGACGCTGATGGCGGGCTCGTCCGTCGCCACCGGGGCAGCGCCCGTCGTGGAGAACCCGGCCGACTCGATGCGCACCCTGATGCGGATTGCGGCGGGCGCGTCGGCCGGACCCCTCTCCGCACACGCCGCGGCCACCGCCGTCAGCGGGCTCCGTGCCGACGTCGTCCCCGATGCGCTGGTGGGTCGCGCCTGGCCCGCCGTGTTCGGCGCCCTCGCCGAGCGTGACGACGTGGTCGAGGGCATGCTCGACCTCGTCCACCTGGACCACGCCATCCTTCCCGCCGACCTTGCCCTAAATGACGCCGACCTTGCACGTATTGACGCCGACCTTGCACGTATTGACGCCGAGATTGCAGATGTTGTCGACACTGAGGTCGGGCGCGTGGTGACGATCCAGGTGACCATCGGCGATGCCCGGCTCACGGAGCGGTTCGCCATCCGTGGTCGCACCGGTGCCGCCGCCCTCGGCGATCCCCAGATCGCCGGCGGAGTCGACGACTTCATCTCGACCGCCCGCAAGACCCGAGCGCGAGTCACGGTGCGGGCTCCTCACGACATGACCGCCTTCGCGGCGGCGACGGGGGATCACAACCCGATCCACACCAGCGCCGCGGCGGCCGCACTTGCGGGCTTGGGCGGCCCGATCGTCCATGGCATGTGGCTCTCGGCGACGGCCCAGCGCGTGCTCGTCGAGGAGACCGGCCGCACGGTGAAGGGCTGGACCGCGCGCCTCCTGGCGCCGGTCCGCCCCGGTGCCTCGGTCGACTTCCGCTGCGTGCGCACAGGGGTCATCGAGGGCGACGAGATCGTCGAGGTGCAGGCCGTCGTGGTCGACGGCGACGAAAGCGTGCTCGTAATGGCGGCCTCCGCGCGACTGCATGCCCCGCGGACCGCCTACGTCTTCCCCGGCCAGGGCATTCAGCGCCAAGGCATGGGGATGGACGGCTACACCCGAAGCGTCGCGGCGCGCCAGATCTGGGATCGTGCCGACAAGCACACCCGATCGGTGCTCGGCTTCTCCGTGCTCAGAGTGGTGCGCGAGAACCCGACCGAGATGCTGGTCGACGGCACCTGGCATCGCCATCCCGAGGGCGTGCTGTTCCTGACCCAGTTCACGCAGGTCGCGATGGCGGTCCTCGCCGCCGCGCAGATGGCCGAGCTGATCGAGGCAGGCGTGGCCGCCGAGGATGCGATCATCGCGGGCCACTCCGTCGGCGAGTACAACGCGCTGGCCGCCGTCTCCGACGTCCTCTCGCTCGAGGCCGTCGTGGAGATCGTCTTCCGCCGTGGGTCCGTGATGCACACCCTGGTTCCGCGCGACGACAAGGGGCGCAGCAACTACCGACTGGCAGCCATCCGTCCGGCGCAATGCGGCATCGCCGACGACGAGGTCGAGGACTTCGTTGCGTCCGTCGCGGAGTCCTCGGGCGAGTTCCTTCAGATCGCGAACCTGAACCTGCGGGGTTCCCAGTACGCGATCGCAGGCACGGTCTCCGGTCTCGATGCTCTCGAGGTGGAGATCGAGAGGCGCCGCGCGGAGTTCGGCGGCAAGGGCGCGTTCATCGTGATCCCGGGCATCGACGTGCCGTTCCACTCGCGCGTGCTGGCCGGCGGCGTCGAGGACTTCCGCACCAAGCTCGACGAGCTGCTCCCGCCCGAGGTCGACCCCGCGATCCTGGTGGGACGCTACGTCCCGAACCTGGTGGCGCGGCCGTTCGCGCTCGATGCCGCCTTCTTGGAGTCGATTCTCGAAGTCGCACCCAGCGACCAGATCCGCTCAGTCCTCGACGACTTCGAAGGGTGGGCGGCACGTCCGGCCGCCTTGTGCCGCGTCGTGCTCATCGAGCTGCTCGCCTGGCAGTTCGCCAGCCCGGTGCGGTGGATCGAGACGCAGGATCTGCTCTTCGCCGATGTCGCGGACGGCGGCCTGGGCGTCACGCGCCTGGTGGAGGTCGGCGTCGGGTCCGCGCCCACGCTGGCCAACCTCGCCTCGCAGACGCTCAAGCTTCCGGAGGTTCGGCGCACGCTGTCCGGGCCGGTCGAGGTGCTCAACGTCGAGCGCGATGCGGTCGTCGTCTTCGCTCGGGACGAGGATGCGCCCGAGGCCGACGCCGACGCCGACCTTGCCCCCGTTGACGCCGAGATTGCGCAAAATGCAGTCCAGATTGCACCTTCTGCCGCGACCGGACCTCGCACGAGCGAGGTTGCCGATCTTCCCTACTCGGCTTCGGACGCGACCCGCCTGCTCCTGGCCTGGTGGAGCAAGATCCGCCTCGACCAGCTGGGCGACGCGGACAGCATCGAGTCGCTGACCGACGGCGCGTCGTCGCGGCGCAACCAGCTCCTCGTCGACCTTGGCGGCGAGCTCTCCCTCGGCGCGATCGACGGCGCGGCCGAAGCCCCGGTCGCCGCGCTCAGCGGCCAGGTCACCGGCCTCGCTCGCGGCTACAAGGCCTTCGGCCCGGTGCTCTCGGCGGCCATCGGCGATCAGCTCAAGAAGGTGCTCGGCCCGATCGGCGCGCGGCAGTCCACCATCACCGATCGGGTGACGGGTGCTTGGCAGCTCGGCCCGGGGTGGGCCAGTCACGTCGTCGCGGAGGTCGCGGCGGGGACGCGCGACGGAGCAAGCGTTCGCGGCGGCGACCTCGCCGATGGTCCGGCTCCGAAGTCGACCGCCGACCTCGAGGCTGCGATCGACCGCGCGGTCCAGGCGGTGGCCGGACGCCACGGAGTCAGCGTCGCGATGCCGACCGCGGAGGCGTCACCCGTGGTCGACGCTGCGGCGGCAGCCGCTCTCACCGGCGACATCACCGCCGCCCTCGTGGAGTCGGCCCGCGTTGTCCTCACCCAGTTGGAACCTGCAAGTTCGAGCGAAACAAGTGCAAGCTCGACGTCAGAAGGTGCAAGTTCGGCGGAGGTGGTGGCGCGCGTCGAGGCCGAGATCGGCGCGGACTGGATGAAGCTCACCGCGCCGGCGTTCGACGCGCGACGCGCGGTGCTGCTGGACGACCGTTGGGCCAGCGCGCGCTCCGACCTCGCGCGGATCGCCGCGGGTGAGCAGCTCGCCGTGGATCTGACCGGGGCCGGACCGGTCGTCGCAGCCCACGCTCGTTGGCACGGACTCGAGCACCTGGCCCAGCAGGCGGAGACGCCCGCGGCCGGCACGTTCGCGAACGAGATCGCGGTCGTCACCGGCGCGGGTCCGAGCTCGATCGCCGAAGCTGTCGTCTGCAAGCTCCTGGCCGAGGGCGCCACCGTGGTCGCGACCACGTCGAGTCTGAGCCCGGAGCGCCTCGGACGGTTCCGCGAGCTCTACGCCCAGCACGGCCGGGTGGGCTCGGCGCTCTGGATCGTGCCCGCCAACATGGCCTCCTACGCCGATGTCGACGCGCTGGTCGAGTGGGTCACGTACGAGCAGACGCGGCGCGTCGGTCCCAAGACCGAGGTCCTCAAGCCCGCCCTGCACCCGACCCTGCTCTTCCCGTTCGCCGCAGGTCCGGTCTCGGGCGAGCTCGGCGACGCTGGCGTCGAGGGCCAGGCGCGGATCCTGCTCTGGTCCGTCGAGCGTCTCATCGCCGCCAACTGGGGCGAGCAGCGCCTCCATGTGGTCCTCCCGGGATCACCGAACCGGGGCCGCTTCGGCGGCGACGGGGCGTACGGCGAGACCAAGGCCGCGCTCGACGCGGTCGTCGCCAAGTGGCATGTGGAGCCTTGGGCAGCCCGGGTGACCCTGGCTCACGCGGTGATCGGCTGGGTCGCCGGCACCGGCCTGATGGGTGGCAACGATCCCCTGGTCCAGGCTGCCGAGGCCGCAGGAGTCCGGGTCTGGTCACCGACAGAGATGGCGGACCAGCTGCTCAGCCTGTGCACAACCGAGGCACGGACCAAGGCCGCCGAAGCGCCGCTCACCCTCGACCTCGCCGAGGGCCTCGCCGACGTCAACCTCAAGGAGTTGGCCAAGGGCCTCAGTCTGCCGAAGCCTGAGACGGCGGCCGAGACCGGCATTCCCGCACTGCCCCCGTCGCCCGCGCAACTTTCCGCTCCCACGAGCCCCGCGGTCGCCAGGGCCCCGATCGGTCTTCAGGACATCGTGGTCATCGTCGGCGCCGGCGAGCTCGGGCCCTGGGGCTCGTCGCGGACGCGCTTCGAAGCCGAGATCGGTGGCCTGTCGGCCGCCGGCGTCCTCGAGCTGGCGTGGTCGACCGGACTGGTCCGTTGGGATGATCAGGCCCGCGGTTGGTACGACGTCGAGTCCGGCGACGCCGTGGCCGAGCACGAGATCCGTGACCGGTACCACGACACCGTGATGGCGCGATGCGGCATCCGCGAGTACGAGGACGACGGGCGGCTCGAGAACGGCTCCGCTCCCCTGTTGGTCGGCGTCTACCTCGAGAAGGACCTGACGTTCAGCGTCGACACCGAGGCGGAGGCGCGCGCCTTCCAGAGTGCGGACTCCGCCACCGTGATCCAGCAGACGACCGAGGGCTGGAGCGTCACCCGCAAGGCCGGCACCGAGATCCGCGTCCCCCGACGTCTCGAGCTGAGCCGAACCGTCGGGGGTCAGATCCCGACCGGCTTCGATCCCGCGGTGTGGGGTGTGCCCGCCGAGATGATCGAGTCTGTGGACCGCCTCGCGCTCTACAACCTGGTCTGCACCGTGGATGCGTTCCTGAGCAGCGGCTTCACCCCGGCGGAGCTCATGCGCTGGATCCACCCGGCCCGCGTCGCGAACACCCAGGGCACCGGCATGGGCGGCATGACTTCCATGCAGTCGCTCTACCTGGACACGTTGCTCGGCGAGTCGGTCGCCAACGACCTGCTGCAGGAGGCGCTGCCGAACGTCGTCGCCGCGCACGTCATGCAGACCTATGTCGGCGGCTACGGCGCCATGGTCCACCCGGTCGCCGCCTGCGCGACCACCGCCGTCTCGATCGAGGAGGGCGTCGACAAGATCCGCCTCGGCAAGGCCGACTTCGTGGTGGCCGGCGGCTTCGACGATCTCAGCAACGAGGGCATCATCGGCTTCGGCGCCATGTCGGCGACCGCCGACACCAAGGCGATGCGCGCCCAGGGCATCGCGGACGGCAGGTTCAGCCGAGCCAACGACCGTCGCCGCGGCGGCTTCGTCGAGGGTCAGGGTGGCGGCACGATCCTGCTCGCTCGGGGAGATGTCGCTGCGGAGATGGGGCTGCCCGTCCTCGGCGTCGTCGCGTACGCGGCGTCGTTCGCCGACGGCATCCACTCCTCGATCCCGGCTCCCGGCCTGGGCGCGCTGGCCGCCGGACTCGGGCGCGCGGAGTCTCCGCTGGCCCGAGCACTGAGGGCCCACGGTCTGACCGCCGACGACATCGCCGTGATCAGCAAGCACGACACCTCGACGGCGGCCAACGACCCGAACGAGTCGGAGCTCCACGAGCGCCTGGCGGCGGCGATCGGGCGCAGCGAGGGCAATCCGCTGCACGTGATCTCGCAGAAGTCGTTGACCGGCCATGCCAAGGGCGGTGCGGCCGCGTTCCAGGTGATCGGGCTCTGCCAGGTGCTCCAGGAGGGCGTCATCCCGGCGAACCGCAGCCTCGACTGCGTGGACCCGGCACTCGCCGAGCATCCGCACCTGGTCTGGCACCGCAAGCCGCTGAACGTCGGGCCGATCAAGGCAGGGCTCGTGACCAGCCTCGGTTTCGGGCACGTCGCCGGGCTCCTCGCGATCGCGCATCCGGAGGTCTTCATCGCCGCACTGCCCGATCCCGACGGCTATCGAACGGCGGCGAACAGCCGTCGCGTCGAGGGCGGCCTGCGGCTGGCGCGCACCATGCTCGGCGAGCCGGGATTCGTGCGCCGGTCGGACCGGCGCCTCGGCGAGCAGCAGCCCCGCGAGCTCGAGGCGACCCTCCTTCTCGACGCGTCGGCCCGCCTCGGCGAGGACGGGGTCTTCGCTTGCCAGTGACCGGGGTCGGCGTGGATCTGGTCCACGTCCCGACCTTCGCGGAGCAGCTGGCCCTTCCGGGCTCGCGCTTCCGCTCGGTGTTCTCCGTCGGCGAGCGCGCGGACGCGGTCGCGCGCTCGCTGGAGTCGGCCCAGGAAGCAGCGTTCTGGGCGGCCCGATGGGCGGCACGCGAGGCGGCGGTCAAGGCATGGTCGGCGACGCTGTTCGGCGAGGAGCCCCCGTACGGCGACGAGGTGCTCGCGCAGATCGAGGTCGCGTGCGACGCGTGGGGGCGCCCGCGGCTCATCTTCCGTGGCGACGTCGCCGAGGCATTGGCCGGCCACGAGCCCGCGCTCTCCCTGAGTCATGACGGCGACTACGCGATCGCCTACGTGGTGCTGTCGGACTGACGTTTCCGTAGCGAGGGTCGGGGTACCGAGGCTGGGTGGCCTACTCGGACGTCTGGTACACGGTCTGGTTCGGAGCGACGACGGTGTTCGTCATCGCCGTCCTCGTGATCGGCATGATCATGGCGACGGGCGGAAGGCCGGGACGCGACCGCGGCTCAGGCGAACCGCGCGCTCACCAAGCGCAAGTTCGAGCGCGACAAGTGCAAGGTCGGCGTCAATAAGTGCAAGGTCGGCGTCATTAGGTGCAAGGTCGGCCGAAAGAGGTGACAGGTCGCGGAGTTAGCCGGGGGTAGCCGGGGCTAGCCGGAGGACTCAGCGGCCAGCAGATAGGCCGAGAGCAGGCGCTTGAGCTCGATGATCGCCTC
>JBQCJL010000084.1:0-2033 GCA_051952795.1 Marmoricola sp. | reverse complement strand
GCGTCCACCCCGACGAGCATCAGGACGAAGAGGAACAGCATCAGGATGGCGCCGGTGATGGTGCTCGCCGCGCTCGGCGTGATCTTCTCGCCCAAGGCGGTGCACTCGGCGCTCCTGCTCGCCGTCGTGATGATCTCGCTGGCGATCCTCTACATCGGTCTCGATGCGCCGTTCCTCTTCGTCGTGCAGATCATCGTCTACACCGGCGCCATCCTGATGCTGTTCCTCTTCGTCCTGATGCTCGTCGGGGTGGACGCCTCGGATTCGCTGATCGAGACCATCCGCGGTCATCGACTGACCTCGGCGGTCGTCGGTCTCGGCTTCGCTGCGGTCCTCGTGTTGGCGGTGGCCCAGACCTCGGTCGGTCCGTCCACGGGCCTGACCCAGGCGAACAAGCAGGGCAACGTGCCCGCGCTCGCGCGCCTGCTCTTCAACAACTACGTGTTCGCCTTCGAGGCCACCTCGGCGCTGCTCATCACCGCGGCCGTGGGCGCGATGGTGTTGGCCCACCGCGAGCGCCTGACCCCGCGGCTCTCCCAGGCAGACCATGCGCGGGAGCGCGTGCGCGCCTACGCCGAGGCCGGTCAGCACCTCGGTCCGCTGCCTCCACCGGGCGTCTTCGCTCGGGCCAACTCCGTCGATACCCCGGCCCTCCTGCCGGACGGTACCGCCGCTCCGGGCTCGGTCTCCCGAGTCATGGCCGCCCAGGGAACCGTGCGCACCACTCCCGAGACCGCCGAGGACGTGCAGCGCATCGGTGGCCGTAGCGAGATCGGAGAGGACCAGTGAACCCGACGCCGTACATCGTGCTGTCATCGATCCTGTTCAGCATCGGCGCCATCGGAGTGCTGGTCCGGCGCAACGCGATCGTCGTGTTCATGTGCGTCGAGCTGATGCTGAACGCGACCAACCTCGCGCTGGCGACCTTCTCGCACGCCCACGGGAACCTGACCGGTCAGGTGGCTGCCTTCTTCGTGATGGTGGTGGCCGCGGCCGAGGTCGTGGTCGGCCTGGCGATCATCATGACCATCTTCCGCACCCGGCGCTCCGCGTCCGTGGATGACGCGAATCTCTTGAAGTACTAGGGAAGACCGCTGATGACCCCAACTCTCCACGCGCTGATCCCGACGGTCGCGCCCGCCGCGGCGAGCGGTTCCTTCACCCTGCTGTGGGTCCTGATCGCGCTTCCTGTACTCGGAGCGGCCGTCCTGCTCCTCGGCGGCCGGCGTACCGATCGCTGGGGTCACCTGCTCGGCACGGGCGTCGTGATCGCGTCCTTCGTGGTCGGACTCGTCCTGTTCGTCACCGATCTCGGCCGCTCGAGTGACCACCGGTCGGTGCATCAGCATCTCTGGACATTCTTCTCCAGCGGCAGCTACCGGGTCGAGTTCGACCTCCTGTACGACCAGCTGTCCGCGGTGTTCGTCCTGCTGATCACCGGCGTGGGCGCGCTGATCCACGTCTACTCGATCGGCTACATGGAGCACGACGCACGGCGTCGCAGGTTCTTCGGCTACCTGAACCTCTTCGTGGCCGCGATGCTCATCCTGGTGCTCGCCTCGGACTACGTCGGTCTCTTCGTGGGCTGGGAGGGCGTCGGCCTGGCGTCCTATCTGCTCATCGGCTTCTGGCAGCACAAGCCGACCGCGGCAGCCGCTGCCAAGAAGGCCTTCGTGGTGAACCGGGTCGGCGACATCGGCCTGTCCCTCGGCGCCGCGCTGATCTTCGCCACCTTCGGCTCGACGTCGTTCGCCGTCGTCTCCTCGAAGATCGCCGACCACCCGCCCACCACGGGAACGCTGACCGTCATCGGGCTGCTGCTCCTGCTGGGTGCCTGTGGAAAGTCGGCGCAGTTCCCCTTGCAGAGCTGGTTGCTGGATGCGATGGAGGGCCCCACGCCTGTCTCGGCCCTGATCCACGCAGCCACCATGGTGACCGCGGGCGTCTACCTGATCACGCGCTCCAACTTCATCTACGCCCTGGCCCCCGACGCGCGCACCGGTGTCGTCGTCATCGGCACGATCACGCTGCTG
>JBQCJL010000083.1:0-7053 GCA_051952795.1 Marmoricola sp. | reverse complement strand
CGCTCGGCGGCGGCCGCGCGCAGCGCGACGACTTCGGCGTGCCGGGTGGGATCCGCCGCGGCCTCGCGGCTGTTGTGCCCGCGCCCGAGGACGGCGCCGGCCGCGTCCAGCACGACCGCGCCGATCGGCACGTCAGCCGCGCTGAGCGCCAGCGATGCCTCGGCGAGTGCGGTACGCATGGCCGGAGCCCAGACGTCCGTGCTCAAGCAGAGAGCCCGGCCATCTCGTCGAACCGGTCACCGAAGCCGAGTCGTTCGGCGATAGTGCTCAACACCTCGTCGGGGTAGAGGTCGAAGTCGTCGAGGAGCTCGCCCATCTCCTGAGCCGAGTAGCCCATGTCCGCCACGATCGAGAGATCGCCGGCCGGCGCCTGGTCATCGTCGTCATCCACGATCAGCCCGAGGTGGTCGACCGCGGACTTGGCGAGCTCCCAGTCGGTGGCGGCGCTGGCGTCGGAGAGCAGGACCTTGATCAACGCGCCCTGAGCCCGGACCAGCAGGACGAAGTCCTCGTCGACGGAGATCAGGGCGAGCGCACCGGTCTCGCCGGGATAGCGGCGCAGCTCCCGGCCGATGGCGTCCACCGACTCCAGGGCGCTCGGGCGGAGCTCCTGGAGATACCAGACACCGTCGTCGCGATAGGCGACGACAGCGAGGTCTACGGCGTCAGCCTCTTCGCTCACGGGTCGATGGTCCCAGATCATGCGTGCAAACGGCTAGCGCGCAGATGAAGAACTCACGAAACCCTTGTGCCGACGAGCGATCCGATCGCATACGTCACCACCATCGCGAGCAAGCCACCGAACACGTTGCGGAACACCGCACGGCGTCGACCGGCACCGCCGGCGTTCGCCGAGAGCACGCCGGTGATGGCCAGCGCGAGTACGACCGCGAGAACCGTCAGGGGCACCCGGAGCCCGTCCGGGATCACCACGATGGCGATCAGCGGCAGCAGCGCCCCGATGGTGAACGAGATCATCGAGGCGATCGCGGCGCTCCACGGGTTGGTGAGGTCATCGGGATCGATGCCCAGCTCGGCCTCGGCATGGGCGCGGAGCGCGTCGTGCTCCGTGAGCTCCTGGGCGACCTGGCGCGCCACTCCGTCGCTGAGGCCCTTGTCGCGGTAGATCTGGGTGAGCTCCTCGAGCTCGAACTCCGCGTCGTCCCGCAGCTCGGCAGCCTCCTTGGCCAACAGCGCCTGCTCGGTGTCGCGCTGGGTGCTGACCGACACGTACTCCCCGACCGCCATGCTCAGGGCGCCGGCGGTGAGGCCGGCGATGCCCGCCACCGCGATGGTGCTCACCTTGGACGTGGCACCCGCCACCCCGAGCACGATGCCGGCCACGGACACGATGCCGTCGTTGGCGCCGAGCACGGCGGCGCGCAGCCAATTGAGCCGGTTGGTGATGCCGGCGTCGTGCGGCTCGTCGTGGTCCTCAGCGGCGGCCTCGAACTCGGCCGAGGGGTTGGGGGCAGACGTCATGACGTCCATGCTTACCCGCGCCGACACGCCGCGCAAACCAAGGCAGGCTTCCCTTAGCGAAGCTCGTGCTGCTCCAGGTAGCGCTCGACCCAGGCTGGCACGATCGTTCCGGCGGGACCGTGATGGTGCTCGAGGAAGTCGTCGATCCCCAGGCTGGGCTCCATGTTGAGCTCGACCGTGTGCGCACCGACGGCTCGCGCGAATGCCGAGAATCCCGCGGCGGGGTAGACGTTCCCGGACGTCCCGATGGAGATGAAGACCTGGGCGCGTCGCAGTGCCCGGTCGATCTGGTCCATCCCATAGGGCATCTCGCCGAACCAAACGATGTCGGGGCGCATCGCGCGAGCGCCGCAAGCAGGACAGGCCGGCTCGTCGACCAGCGTTCCCGACCACCGCATCCGTCCGTCGCACGCGGTGCACCACGCGGACCGCAACTCGCCGTGCATGTGCAGCACGCGCTGGGAGCCGGCGCGCTCGTGCAGGTCGTCGACGTTCTGGGTGATCAGCAGGAAGTCGTCGCCCAGCGCCGTTTCCAGCCGTGCCAGCGCGCGATGGGCCGGGTTGGGCTGGGCGGTCTCCAACTGTGCTCGACGCTCGTCGTAGAAGCGCTGCACCAGCATCGGATCCCGGGCGAACCCCTCAGGGGTCGCCACCTCCTCGACGCTGTAGCCCTCCCAGAGCCCGTCGGAGTCGCGGAAGGTCCTCAAGCCTGATTCCGCGGAGATGCCAGCTCCGGTGAGGACGACGACGCGCACCTCGCCATCATCCCCTAGTGCGCACCGGCCTCGTGCTCGAGATGGGAGGCGGGCTCGAACTGGAAGGTCGAGTGCTCGACATCGAAGTGCTCGGCCAGGCAGTGCTGCACCTGATCCAGCAGCTGCGGCGCGTGCGCATCGGTGAAGCACGAGTCGTCGAGGACGAGGTGTGCCGAGAGCGTCGGCAGGCCGGAGGTGATGCTCCAGGCGTGCATGTCGTGCACGTCGACGACGTGGTCGATGTCGAGGAGGTGCCGCCGGACGACATCCAGGTCGACGCTGGCCGGAGCGCCCTCCAGCAGGATGTGGCCGGCGTCGCGGAGGAGGCCCCAGGAGGCGCGGACCATCAGCGCCACCACCACCAGCGACGCCACGGAGTCGGCCTGGGTCCAGCCTGTGGTGACGATGACGATGCCGGCGATGAGGGTGCCGATGAACCCGAACAGATCCATGAGGATGTGTTGGTAGGCACCCTCGACGTTCATGCTCGCCCGGTTCGCCCGGGAGATCAGCCAGGCCACCGCGACGTTGACCACGCAGCCGACCGCCGCGACCACCAGCACCGGAACGCCGGCGACGTGCGGGTTGGAGAGGGAGAGACGGCGGATCGCCTCCACCAGCACGATGCCCGAGACCACCAGCATGGTGACGCCGTTGACGGCCGCCGACAGGATCTCCGCCCGCTTGAGGCCATACGTCCAACGCTGGCTCGGAGGCATGGCGGCCAGGCGTGCGGCCCACAGCGCAACGGCGATCGCCCCCGCGTCGGTCAGCATGTGGCCGGCATCGGAGAACAGAGCCAGCGACTTGGCCACGATGGCGGTGACGATCTCGCCGACCATGAAGACGACGAGCAGTCCCAGCGCGGCCGTCAGGGCGCCACGGCTCGCATCGTCAGCGATGCCGTGGCTGTGCCCATGACCGTGATGGTCCGGGGTCGTCTCGCTGAACACCTCCCCCAACGTAGTGGAAGACGAGGCTCAGCTGACTACCTCACCACCATGTTCGGCTCGCCGTTGACGAGGCCTGTCGACGCGATCGAGCAGGTCCCGCTCTTCGGGGCGCCGGCGTTGTAGGCCTGCCGCAGGCAGGTGCGCAGAGCCAGCTGACCCCAGTAGTTCGGGTGCAGCGATTCCTGGATGTAGTAGTCGCTGCTCGCCGTGCTGACTGTGCGGATCTGGTTGATCCACTCGGTGTTGTCCACGGCACCGCTCTGCGTCCAGGAGGTGTACCCCTTCTCCTCGAGCAGTCCCACCGTGTTCTCGCACAGGCGGCGGCCGTTGAACGCCGACGCCACATTGAGCGTCTTCACGTTGGTCAGACCACTCGCGGTGATCGCGCCGGCCACTGTGTTGTTGATGGTGGGCAGCAGGGTCGCATTGGCGTAGTCGGCGTCGGCGTTCCAGAAGCCGCACCCACCCGTGCTCTGTCGGGTGTAGCCACTCTGGCTGTAGCGGAAGCCCGAGCTCGACGGGATCGGCGACGGGTAGTTCTGGACCATCAGCGTCCAAGCGGTGTCCGCATAGCCGGCATTGCGCATGGCCTGGCGGATGTTCTGCAGCGCGGTCGCGATGTGCGCCTTCACGGTGGCGACGTTGGAGGCCGACATCGCGTTGGTGACGATGCTGTCGTTCTTGCAGTAGGTGGGCCACCAGCTCGGCGTGGTCAGGAAGTCCGTGACGCAGTCCTGCACGATCGCGCCGAAGCTGAAGTCGTTGCCGCCGATCGAGAGGGCCACCATCTTCACGTTGTGCGCGGCCGCGAAGTTCTGCAGCATCAGCGCCTGGCCCTGGCCCTCCGCGCCGTTGTAGAAGTCCAGCCCCGGCTTGAAGTAGCCGTTGCTGTCGCTGGGAACCGTCGAGGTCTGGGCGCCGGAGCACGCGAGGTTCATGCCGTTGACCGAGCCGCCGAGGTAGATCTCGGCGGAATGGCTGCGGTGGCAGCGGTTGATCGTCTCCGCCGTGTTCGTGGCGTTGTCGTAGTAGGCCGTCGAGCCGAGTGCATCGACGTAGGACTCACTGGTGTTCGAGTTCCCGGCCCAGCGGCCGGCCTCACCGGAGATGTAGGAGTCGCCGACCGAGACCACCCAGGGCGTCCCCGATCCGGGCCCATCCGCATGAGCCGCAGGGCTGACGACGAGGGCGAGCGCGGAGACCGCTGCCGCGGCCAGAGCCGCCGCGAGTGATCGTCGGAACGGGCGAGCAGTTGCCATCACAGGTCACCTCGGACTGGGCGTGCCACTGGTACGCGATCTGCGACCAGACGGACCCCAGTCTGGCCACGGTGGGCCCCCGAGGGAATGCCTCGGCGACACATACCGTGGGTACGTTCTCCGCAGTAGCCTCGAGACATGCAGCCGGTTCCCCAGCGCGACGTGCACGTGCGTCGGGTGCACTTCGACTACGCGTGGCAGCGGCCACCGGAGCGCTTCCCGCACTATGTCGATGGCGACTTGGTGATGAGCCACGTGATCGCGGTGCTGTCGGGGATGTTCCCGCAGGGCGAGGACTTCTTCGTCCGGTCGGTGCGCGACTGCCGGGATCAGATCACCGACCCGGAGCTGCTCCGGCAGATCCGCGGGTTCATCGGCCAGGAGGTCACGCACGGGCGCGAGCACGACGTGCTCAACCAGCAGCTCGCCGATCTCGGCTACCGATCGATGAAGGTCGACCACGGAGTCCGCGTCCGCCTGGCCCTGGTCGATCGGATCTTCGGGCTCAAGCGGCGGATCGCCATCACCGCCGCCCTCGAGCACTACACGGCGACGCTCGCGGAGGTGCTCCTGGAAGACCCGGAGGCGCAGCGGCTCCTCGGCGGCTCCGAGGTCCGTTCCCTCCTGCTGTGGCATGCACTCGAGGAGTCGGAGCACAAGGCCGTCGCCTTCGACGCCGCCCGCGCGATCGGCCTGAGCGAGACCCAGCGCATCTGGGTGATGCGCGAGACGACCTTCACGTTCCTGTTCCTGATCGTCTGGCACACGGTGCTCTCGATGCTGCGCGACCCCGCGACCTACAAGCCGTGGGTGCTGATCGCGAGCATCCTGCGACTGCGGACGTCGCCGTTCCTGCGGCGATCGGTGATCCAGCGGCTGCGCTCCTACAACCGGCGCGGCTTCCATCCCGACGACTGGGATGCGAGCGCGTTGATCGACCGCTGGAAGCAGGAGCTCTTCGACGAACCGGTCTCGTGACGAACCGGTCTAGTGCGGAGCCCACCGCAGGGCCACTATGAGGTCATGAAGCGGTTGGTGGTGTGCTGCGACGGGACATGGAACAAGCCCGACATGGTGAACATCACCAACGTCGAGAAGATCGCTCGCACGGTCCAGACCGACCCCGCGGCCACCCACGGCACCTACCAGCTCGTGTACTACATCAGCGGTGTCGGCACGAGCAGCTACGAGATGGATCGGCTGCTCGGAGGCGCCTTCGGCTTCGGGCTGTTCCACAACGTGATCGCCGGGTATCGCTTCCTGGCGCAGAACTACGAGCCGGGTGACGAGATCTTCATCATCGGCTTCAGTCGTGGCGCCTATACCGCTCGCTCCCTCGGCGGCATGCTCGCCAAGGTCGGCCTGCTGACCAAGGTCGCGCTTGTCGAGGAGCGACTGCCGCAGGCGGTGCACCTGTATCAGGGCACCAGGATGCCCGCCGGTGCCTTCGGAGAGAGCACCGACGAGTTCAAGCACGACCACTGTCATGCCGCCAAAGTCACCTTCCTCGGAGTGTTCGACACCGTCGGCGCCCTGGGCGTGCCCGGCTTCGCGCACGCGACCCCCCGCTTCCACAGCGTCCAGCTCAGCGACCAGGTGCTCTGCGCACGCCAGGCGCTGGCCATCGACGAGACGCGCATGAAGTTCGAGCCGACCTTCTGGGAGGCGCCGGACGACACCGCGCCCACCGAGGACCCGCGCGTGAAGCAGGTGTGGTTCGAGGGCGCGCACTCCGACGTGGGCGGCGGCTATCCGGAGACCGGCCTCTCCGATACCGCGCTGCTCTGGATGGCGCGGGAGGCCAGGGCGGCCGGCCTGGTCTTCGACGTGCCGCTGCTCGCGACCTACGTCAACAGCGGCTCGGATCCGATCCGTCACGATCCGCTCGACCTCCTGTTCCGGATCGACAACCTGCTCCTTCGACTGAAGGGCCTCCTCCCGGGCCAGGGCGACGAC
Organism: Marmoricola sp.; assembly: GCA_051952795.1. Taxonomy (GTDB): domain Bacteria; phylum Actinomycetota; class Actinomycetes; order Propionibacteriales; family Nocardioidaceae; genus Marmoricola. The sequence continues at coordinate 648 of JBQCJL010000083.1, read as the reverse complement.
GCCTTCATCGACGGACGTCGCCGACTGACCAACGCCCGCGCACTCTCGGTGCGGATCGCATCGTCGGCGGTCAGCCACTTCCAGGAGGGCGGCTACGACCCGGTGAACCTGGCGGCCTTCGCCGAGGAGACGTCCGGATTCGCCGGCATCATCGAGTCGGTGGTCCGGCTCCCCGAGGCCGGTCTCGATCTCAGCGACCTCGCGTGACGAACGAGCCGGACAGCACTAGCCGTTCGGACTAGGCAATTCGGGCGATTGACCCCCGGTCTGCCCCTGCAACACGATGGGAGGGGCACTGGGGAGAGTGCCGAGGGTAGGGACTCATGAACCGTTCTGTCGCGGCGTTCTCGTTGGCGCGCACACTGCGCACCAACGGACTCGCCGAATTCATCGCGCCCAGCCGACCACTGGGTCGCCTGGCATCGGCGCTCGCGCTCACCGCGCTCCTAGCCGGCGTGCAGCTCACGCTCGGCCTGGCCAACGCCGGCTCCAGTCTCTGCCGGTTGGCGGGTGGAGGCTGCGCCTTCGCGATCCCCGCACCGCGCGGATCCGCCAGCCCACCGGCCGCTGCGCCTCAGCCCGCGCCCGACCGCACGCGGCCCACGAGCACGACGGCCGCGACCGTCGGCGGTCCTGCGCCCGCCCTGC
>JBQCJL010000082.1:0-2916 GCA_051952795.1 Marmoricola sp. | reverse complement strand
GTGGTACGCGCCTTCGCCATCGACGCGGCGAGCTGCTGCTCGGCGATCGCCTGGACGCGCGCATCGATCGAGGTGACCAGGGTGTCGCCGGGGGTGGGCGTGATGTCCTGGCCCTGACCCAGCACCTGGCCGGCGAAGTTGACCGCGACCTGTTCGTAGCCCGGCAAGCCGCGGAGGTAGGGGTCGTACTGCTGCTCCAGGCCGGATCGGCCGACCAACGACGCTGCCGTGAGGGACTTGTCGTGACTCTTCTGGGCCTGCTCGAGCTCGCCCTGCGTGATCTGGCTCAGATATCCCAACAACAGCGCCGCGTTGACGCCATACGGTGACGGATAGGCGCGGACCGTCTCGGTCTGGGCGAGCACCGACGGGAAGTCCTCGTTGCGCTCCAGAACACCGGTGGCCACCGCCGCCGACACATTGGTCGCGATCGGGATCGGTTGGACCGAAGGGCCGCTCCAGCACGTCGCCTGGTTCGCGCCGGGATCGGTGCACAGAAGCGTGCGCGCCGCCACCTGCGCGTAGGTCTGGTGGACGACGCCCGCGACGCGCGTCAGCACGGTCTTCTGCTGCGCCGCGCTGAGCTTCTTCAGCAGGGTCCGGTCGATGCTGATCACCCAGGCACTGCGATTGGCGACCAGGGGACGACCCTGGTCGTCCACGATCAGGCCACGGGGAGCCGGGATGATCACTTGGCGCATCGTCTGCGCCGCGGCGGCCGTCTGATAGGTCTCGCCCGACATCACCTGGAGGTAGAAGAGACGGATCAGCAGGGTGGCGAACAGCGACAGGATCGTCGCCTGGACCACGATGAGCCGCAGTCGGCTCCGGCTCATCGAGCTCATAGCGACGCCCGGGCAGGTCGCAGTCGACGCATCAGGGTGAGTCCGCTCGGCAGCAGGATGGCGGCCGCCACGACGTCGACGATCACGCCGACCACGATCACCAACGGCATGCGCCCGGACTCCATCGGCACGTCACCGAGCATCACCCCGGACAGCGCATAGACCGAGGTGGCCACGAACGAGCAGCCCGCGACCAGCACCAGCATGGCGCGACGGGAACCCCGCACATCACCGCTGACCTTGCCCGCCAGGAAGCCCGCGATCACCAGCGCGAGGGCCCAGCGGCCGGCGGTCCCGGTCGCGGGCGGCACCAGATCCAGCAGCAGGCCGGCGACGAACCCCAGGCCGGCACCGTAGTCGCTCCCCCGCACCACCGCGGCCGCGATCACCAACAGGAGCGCCAGATTGGGGACGACCCCCCACACCGACAGATAGCGCAGGACAGCGTCCTGCGTCGTGATCAGGACAAGCAGCAGGATGGCCAGGGCGCCGACCCGCAGGGCGCTCATCGGGTCACCTCGCCGAGCCGTGGATCAGCGGCCGGGAGCTCTTGGTGTTCGCCGCGACCACGACACCGACGATGTCGAGGGCTCCGAAGCGAGCGAAGGGCTTCACCGCCGCGTGCACGCTGAGGTCGCGCGGCGTGGACGTCACGCCCGTGACCGTGCCGATCGGAATGCCGGCAACGTATGGAATCCCGTTGGGCGATCCCCAGGTGGTGACGGTGGCACCCGGCGTGAGAGACAGCGTCGAGTCGGAGAGCTCGAAGTCGAGGGTGTTGCCCGACCCGACGCTGCTCCGGCCGGTCACCGTGCCGAGTTGGAGGTTGGTCCCCAGCCGCGAGCCGACGACCGAGGTCGGATCGGTGATCAGGAGGACGGTGGCCGTGGTCGCCGAGGCCGAGATCACGCGCCCCACCAGTCCACCGGAGTCCACGACGGTCAGGTCGGGGTGGACGCCACTGGACGTCCCGGCATCGATGGTCATCGTGCGGGCGAAGGATTGCGCGGAGCCGACCGCGATCACGTGGGCCGCGAGCAGGGTGTAGCCGGTCGACGTGGCCAGACCGGTCAGTGCAGCGACCTCGGCGACGCGCGAGCGGTCGAGCTGGGTGAGCGCCGCCTGACCTTGGAGCTGCGCGTTTTGCGCCTTCAGCCGGGAGATCTCACTGCGCAGCGAGCTGTTGGACTGGAGGTAGCCGCCGAGGTCGGCGAAGGGACTGGCCACCGCATGGGCGGCGTCCTCGATCGGACCCGCGATGCTGCCGATCGCGTCGCGCACCGGCGAAAGCGGCGAGTGTGCACCACCGGTCGCGTCGAGCAGCAGCACCGTGACGCTGGCCAGGACCGCCAGCACAGCGGTCCGGACCCGCCGCTTGTTGCCGGGCAAGCGGCTTGTCGTCATCGGCGATTCTCCGAGACCAGGACCTGTTGCAGTGCCTCGAACTCCTCGACGCACTTGCCGGCCCCCAGGGCGACGGAGCTGAGGGGATCGCTGGCCACGTGGACGGGCATCCCCGTCTCGTGACGAATGCGCTCATCGAGACCGTGGAGAAGGGCGCCGCCGCCGGTGAGCACGATGCCCCGGTCCATGATGTCCCCGGCCAGCTCGGGGGGCGTGTTGTCGAGGGTGCTGCGCACCGCGTCGACGATGGCGTGCAGCGGCTCCTCCAGCGCATGCCGGATCTCACCGGCACTCAACGTGACCGCACGGGGTAGGCCGGAGATCATGTCGCGCCCGCGGATCTCGGCCTGAGGCTCGTTGGCGCTCGGGAACGCCGAGCCCAGGGTCAGCTTGACCTCTTCAGCCGTCCCCTCGCCCAGCATCAGGGCATGTTCCTTCTTGAGGTAGGCGATGATCGCCTGGTCGAGCGCGTCTCCTGCCTGGCGGACTGACAGCGTGGTCACCAGGCCGCCCAGGGAGATCACCGCGACCTCGGTCGTGCCGCCGCCCACGTCGACGATCATGTTGCCGGTCGCCTCGTGGACCGGCAGGCCGGCGGCGCTGGCCGCACCCCGCGGCGCCGCGGTGATGTATAACCGGCGCGCGCCGGCGCGGTCGCCCGCCCCGC
>JBQCJL010000081.1:0-2338 GCA_051952795.1 Marmoricola sp. | reverse complement strand
CGGCCGGAGCGTCGACGGGGTCAGCGTGAAGGTCTTGGCATCGAGCACCTTGACCGACGTGGAGGTGGTCATAGCGCCGTCCGTCACCGAGATCGAGCGCGTGGCCGTTCCCGCCGGGAGCAGCACGCTCGCCACCGCCGTGCCGTTCTGGCCGGCCGCGACACTGACCGACGAGGTGCCCAGCGTGACGCACGCGGGGGCACCCGCACGCAGACCCGTCACCGTCACGTTGGTCCGAGTCTTGGCCCGCACGTAAGCCGTGGTGGCGGTCGCCTTGAGCGCCGTGGCGGGCGCGTCGGGGGCGTAGTAGCTCAAGGCCGGAACGGCCTGCGCGGTCGAGAGGTTCCACGAGTACGCCTGCGCCAACGGGATGCCGTTGATGCGACCGCTCGCCAGAGCCGCGTCGTCATGGGCGATCGCTCCGGCCTGCTCGCTCAGCTTGTCGGCCGTGCTCGAGCACGGACCGACGTTCTGCGCCTGGTGGGCGCGGACCCAGACCGCTCCGGCGTGAGCCGCCTGAAGATCGTTCCATTCGCCGAGGGCCCACGTGGCGAGGCCGGTGCTGTCGGCGTTGGCCGAGCCGTCCTGGCTGTAGGGCAGGTCGTCCCAGGAGCCGTTGGCGTTCTGGACGCCTTCGAGCCACGCCTCGGCCTTGCCGATCGCGCGAGCTGTGGTCGAGTCGATGTCAGCGCTCGGAAGTGCCTTGAGCTCGATCAGGGCATAGGCCGTCGCGTCGACGCTCGGGTTGCTGTGGTCACCGTACGAGGCGCCGGTGGTGGGCAGGCCACCGTCACAGCTCTGGTCGGTCGCGCTCTTGTCATTGGTGAAGAAGATGCGGAAGTACCCGGACTCGCACTGCTGCTTGAGCAGGTAGCTGAGGGCATCGGCGGCCTGCGTCGTCGCGCCCTGCTCCGCCAGAGCGCGGACCGCGAAGGCCTGACCGAGAGTGTTGCCGTAGTCGGCGCCGTACTGGTCCGCGGGGTCGACCGTGTCCTCGATGCGACCGGTGCTGTTGCCCGACGACGCCACCAGGCTCTCCAGACGGGTCACCAGGTTGACGCCGCCGAAGTTGGTGGGATCGATCCCCGCGAGTTTGGCCAGGACGAGCGCCTTGGCGGTCGAGCCGGCGGAGTACTCGTTCGGGTAGCCGTAGTCGGCGTTGCTGATGTAGTGATCGACGTTGCTCGCCAGCGCCGTGACCAGATTCGTGCCATCGGTGGCGTGATCGGTCGCGAACTGGGCGAAGGCCGCGTCGGCCGACGTCCAATAGTCGGTGCCGTACTGCGAGGCGAGGAGACCGTTGCTCTGCAGCCGCGAGGTCAGCCAGCCGGCGCCGGCGTTCGCGGGACCCGGGTCGACGGCTGCTGCCTGAGCCGGACCGGCCACCGCGGTGACCCCCGTGGCGACCAGCGCCGCAGCCGTGAGCGCACCCCAACGGCGCGCGGAGACGTGACTCATGTGATTTCCTTCCCGCTGCTGAGCGGGAAGGTCACGTCGAGTGGCCCTCCGCTGCGTTCCTCGACAGCGATCGATGAGGCACACGAGGTGGGTGCTCCGGCTTGCCGCCTCGGGCGGCCTACGGTTGCGGGTCAGCGCCGGATTTCGACCGGCTTTCCCCAGCACTCATGTGGAGTGGATGTAGTTCGCCCGAAGGGTACCCCGCAGATCGGGACTCAGGCGAGTCGGCTCAGAATCAGCTCGCGCACACGGCCGGCGTCGGCTTGGCCCCGCATGTCCTTCATGACCGCTCCGATCAGCGCGCCGGCTGCGGCGACCTTGCCGTCGCGGATCTTGTCGGCGATGTCCGGGTTGGCCGCGATGGCGCGATCGACGGCCTCGTTGAGCGCGCCGTCGTCAGACACGATCTCGAGCCCGCGAGCAGCGACCACCTCGCTCGGTGTGCCCTCGCCGGCGAGCACGCCGTCGAACACCTCCCGGGCCAGCTTGTCGTTGATCTTGCCCTCGTCCACGAGCGCCTGGATGCCCGCCACCTGGTCCGGGGTGATCGGGAGGTCGGCGAGTTCGACACCCTCCTCGTTCGCGCGCCGGGTCAGCTCGGAGACCCACCACTTGCGCGCCGGCTGCGGTGCACACCCCGCCGCGACGGTCGCCTCGATGACGTCGACCGCACCGGACGCGATGACATCGCGCATCTCCAGGTCGGTGTAACCCCAAGCCTCCTGAAGGCGTGCTCGCCTCTCGCGCGGGGGCTCCGGCAGCGTCGTGCGCAGCCACTCGACCCAGTCACGCGTCGGCGCCACCGGCACGAGGTCCGGCTCGGGGAAGTACCGGTAGTCCTCGGCGTCGGACTTCTCGCGCCCACTGGTGGTGATGCCGC
>JBQCJL010000080.1:0-4685 GCA_051952795.1 Marmoricola sp. | reverse complement strand
GCAGGTTGTCGGGGTTGATGCCGAGGTCGACGTACCACTGCTTGCGCGTGTCGATCCAGTACTGGTGCCACTCCTCGTCCTCGCCGGGCTTGACGAAGAACTCCATCTCCATCTGCTCGAACTCGCGCGTGCGGAAGATGAAGTTGCCGGGGGTGATCTCGTTGCGGAAGCTCTTGCCGATCTGGGCGATGCCGAACGGCGGCTTCATGCGCTGGCTGGTCAGCACGTTGGCGAAGTTCAGGAAGATGCCCTGCGCGGTCTCGGGGCGCAGGTAGTGCAGGCCCGACTCGTCGTCGATGACGCCTAGGTAGGTCTTGAGCAGGCCGGAGAACGCCTTGGGCTCGGTCCACTGACCGCGGACGCCACAGTCCGGACACGCGATCTCGCTCATCGGAACCGCGTCCGGGTCGGGCAGGCCCTTCTTCTCCGCGTAGGCCTCCTGCAGGTGGTCCTGCCGGTGGCGCTTGTGACAGTTCAGACACTCGATGAGCGGGTCCGAGAACGTCGCGACGTGACCCGAGGCCTCCCAGGTCTGCCGCGGCAGGATCACGCTGGAGTCGAGGCCGACCACGTCGTCGCGCGACTGCACCATCGAACGCCACCACTGGCGCTTGATGTTGTCCTTCAGCTCCACGCCCAGCGGACCGTAGTCCCAGGCGCTACGGGTACCGCCGTAGATCTCGCCCGACGGGTACACGAACCCGCGCCGCTTGGCGAGGGAGACGACGTTGTCGACGGCAGAGGGGGGCGGCTTGGCCACGATGGACTCCTCGGGAAGGCAGCACCGGCTGGCTGTCGGCGCACAGGAACCCTACCGAGGTTGGGTGCGCGCTGCGGGCGGCGGTCACCCAGCCCCCACCCACACTTGACTATCATTCTCAACATGACGAGCGAGGCGCTGCGGCCCACCCGACAGCGCAAGGCGGTCGCCAGTGCGCTCGCGGACATCGACGGCTTCCGCTCGGCGCAGGAGGTGCATGCGCTGCTGGCCGCGGACAGCGTGAAGGTCGGGCTGTCTACCGTGTATCGGACCCTCCAGGCGATGGCGGACCACGGCGAGCTCGACGTGTTGCGCACCGACGAGGGCGAGGCGCTCTACCGCCGGTGCAGTTCCGAGCACCACCATCACCTCGTATGCCGGGTCTGCGGCAGCACCGTCGAGGTCGAGGGCCCGACCGTGGAGAAGTGGACGCGCGCCGTGGCCGCCGAGCACGGCTACACCGACGTCTCGCACACCCTCGAGGTGTTCGGGACCTGCGCCAACTGCAGCTAGCGCTCGATGTGCGGGGCCACCCGCACCAGCTCGAGCACCAGCGCGGACGTGCCCAGCATGACCAGCGCCGCCAGCGGCGTGAGCACCGCGAGCGTGCCGGCACTGTGCGACTGGATCGCGAAGACCAGCATGAAGAGTGCGCCGATGTAGGCGAAGATGGCCGAGACGGCGTCCAGCCGTGCGTGGTGGATCAGATGACGATCGATGCTGCTCATGGCAGTGCCCTTCCCTCCCGAATGGCTCTGCCATCGACGGTACGAAACGTCGTGCCCGACCGCAGACGAATCACGAAAGTCGGTGCCAGACTGCCTTCGTGCTCCTCGATGTCGAACTCGACGCCGGCCCCGACGGCGTCGCCGATCGCGCCCGTGAGCTGATCGCCGCTGGTGCTGCCGGGCTCTTCACGTTCGAGGGGCCCCACGACGTCTTCCTGCCGCTCGCCGTGGCCGCGGGCGCCGTCTCGGCGGATCTCATGACCAACGTGGCCATCGCGATGCCGAGGAGCCCGATGCACCTGGCGCACGCCGCCTGGGACCTGCAGCTGATGTCCCGGGGACGGTTCCGCTTGGGTCTCGGCTCACAGATCCGGCCGCACATCGAGAAGCGCTACGGCGCCGTCTGGTCGCCGCCGGCCAAGCGGATGCGCGAGGTCGTCCTGGCCACCCAGGCGATCCTGCGGTCGTGGCAGGACGGCACCCGACTCGACTTCCGGGGCGAGTTCTCGCAGCACACCCTGATGCCGCCCACCTTCATCCCCGGTCCGAACCCGTATGGTCCGCCGCCCGTGCTGCTCGGAGCGCTCGGCCCGCTGATGACGCGCACGGCGGCGGAGGTCGCCGACGGTCTTCTCGTGATGCCCTTCCACAGCGAGCGACACCTGCAGGAGCGCACCCTTCCCGCCGTCGCGGAGGGCCTCGCCCGCGCCGGTCGCGCCCAGATCGACATCTACCCCCAGATGATCGTCGCGATGGGCGACGACCCCGCCGAGCTGAAGGTGGCCAGGTCGGGCGTCCGCCGCCTGCTCGCGTTCTATGCCTCCACTCCGGCCTACAAGCCGGTCCTCGACGTGGAGGGGTGGGGCGACCTCCAGCCCGACCTGAACGCTCTCTCCAAGGTCGGCGATATCACCGCGATGACGGACCTGGTGACCGACACGATGCTCGACACCCTGGCGGTCCGAGGCACACCCGAGCATTGCGCCGCCGAGATCAAACGACGGTTCGGCGGCTTCGCTGAACGGGTCTGCTGCTACTTTCCCGGCTATCAGGCCTCCACCGACCAGATCGGCCGGCTGGCTCGAGCCCTCGCGGACTAGAGCAGCGGGTCGAGTCGTCTGCGCAAGAGGCAGAACTCGTTGCCCTCAGGGTCGGCGAGGACATGCCACGACTCCTCGCCGGTCTGCCCGATGTCGGCCGGACGCGCTCCGATGCCCAGCAGTCGCTCCAGCTCCGCGTCCTGATCGCGGTCCGTGGCGTTCACGTCGATGTGCAGGCGCGGTTTCGAGGGTTCGGGGTGTTCGGTCTTGCTCAGGAAGATCGTCGGCTGCGCGCCCCCGAAGCCCTCGCGGGGTCCGACCTCCACGCTGCCGTCCTCCTCCCGGTCGAGCACGACATAGTCGAGCGCCTCGCACCAGAAGCGGGCTAACAGCTCGGGGTCACGACAGTCGAGGACGAGTTCACTGATCCGGCAAGCCATGCTCACGACAGTAGGTCGCGAACCACCCCGTCGGCCAGCAGGCGTCCGGCATCGGTCAACCGGACGCGTCCGTCCTGAGCGGTGACCAGGCCGCGCATGACGGGATCCTCCACGCGCGCCGGATCCGGAAGAACGTCGATGGCGAGGCCCTCACGAAGCCGCAGCTCGAGCATCACCCGCTCCACCAGCAGCGCCTCGGTGTCCAGCTGCTCGGACTCCTGGATCGGGAGCACGCCAGAAGCCAGCCGCTCGGCGTAGGCGCGCGGATGCTTCACGTTCCACCAGCGCTCGCCCGCCACATGCGAATGCGCTCCCGGCCCCGCGCCCCACCAGTCGTCGCTGCGCCAGTAGCCGAGGTTGTGCCGGCACCGGGCCGCGTCGTTCCGCGCCCAGTTGGAGACCTCGTACCAGGTGAGCCCGGCTGCCCGGAGCAACGCGTCGGCCTGACCGTACTTGTCGGCCAAGTCGTCCTCGTCGGGCATCGGCAGCTCCCCGCGCCGCACCCGGCGGCCCAGAGCCGTCCCCTCCTCGACGATGAGCGAGTACGCCGACACATGGTCGGGCTCGCACGCGAGAGCCTGGTCCAGCGAGGTCTGCCAGTCTGCGGCCGACTCCCCCGGCGTGCCGTAGATCAGGTCGAGGCTGACCTGCTCGAATCCCGCGTCGCGGGCCCAGCCGACCACCACGGGCACGCGCCGGGGGTCATGGGTCCGGTCGAGCACGGACAGGACGTGCGGGACCGCCGACTGCATGCCGAACGAGATCCGCGTGAAGCCGCCCTCACGGAGTGCCGTCAGCGACTCGGGCGTGACCGAGTCCGGGTTCGCCTCCGTCGTCACCTCGGCATCGGGAGCCAGCCCGAATCGCTCGTCGATCGCGCGAAGGATGCTGACGAGGTCTTCGGCCGGTAGCTGCGTCGGCGTGCCGCCGCCGAAGAACACCGTCTCGACGGCTCTTTCCCCGATCCGTTGCTGAGCCAGATCGAGCTCGGCGATCACCTGACCGGCGTAGGCGGCCTGAGAGGCTCCCCCGCCGAGCTCAGTGGCCGTGTAGGTGTTGAAGTCGCAGTAGCCGCACCGCACCGAGCAGAACGGGACGTGGACGTAGACCCCGAAGGGTCTCGACTCAGCTGTAGAAGGCGTCGAGGACATCCCCGTAGTTCGTCTCGATGACATTGCGCTTCACCTTGAGCGACGGCGTCAGCTCGCCGCCCTCGACCGAGAGATCGTGGTCGAGGATGTCGAACTTCTTCACGGTCTCCCAGCGGTTCAGCTGGCTGTTGAGCTCCTCGACGTAACGCTGGATGAGCTTGTGCGCGGCCTCGCTACGGGCGGCGTCGGCATACGAGGCGCCCTCCATGCCGATCTCCTTCGACCAGTCGGCGAGGCTGTCGGCGTCCAGGGTGACGAGGGCGACGCAGTAGTTGCGCTTGTCGCCGAAGACCATGAACTGGCTGACGTAGGGGCACAGCGCCTTGAACTTGGCCTCGATGGCGGGCGGCGCGACGTACTTGCCGCCGGAGGTCTTGAAGAGCTCCTTGATGCGACCGGTGATGGTCAGGAACCCGTCCTCGTCGATCACGCCCTTGTCGCCCGTCCGGAACCAACCGTCCTCGGTCAACGCCTCGGCGGTCGCATCGGGACGGTTGTGGTAGCCCGCCATCACATTGGGGCCCTTGATCAGGACCTCGTCGTTCTCGCCGAGCTTGACCTCCGAC
>JBQCJL010000079.1:0-2029 GCA_051952795.1 Marmoricola sp. | reverse complement strand
CTCGAACACCGAGTTCGCCAGGAAGGTCGTGCCCGGCCGGATGACCTCCTTGGCGATGCCCTTGGCGAAGAACCAGGCGCTGCCCTTCATCGTGGCCGCGGTGCAGGCGAAGGTCATCGCGTGGAACAGGTGGTCCTGCAGGTTGTCGCCGACGGGAAGATCGGAGATCACCTCGATGCCCTGGTCGCGCAGTTGCTGGGCGTGCCCGACTCCGGAGAGCATCAGGAGTTGGGCGGAACCGACGAAGCCTGCCGAGAGGATGACCTCCTTGCCAGCACGGACCGTGCGCTTGCTGCCGTCCTTGTCGGTCAGCTCGACGCCGGTGGCCCGGCCACCCTCGATCACCACCTTGCGGACGTGCACCTCACTCTGGAGCTCGAGCGAGGCCGGGGCGAGGTTGTGCACGTAGCCGCGGGAGGCGCTGTAGCGCAGGCCGTCGGCGGCGTTCTGCTGCATCCGCGAGATGCCGACCTGCGAGGCCGCGTTGTAGTCGTCGAGCACGGGCAGGCCCAGGGCCTCGGAGGTGGCCTCGATGAACTGGAGGGTGCCCTCCTGGGGGAACTTGTTCCGGGTGATCCGGATCGGTCCGCCGGCGCCGCGGTACTTGTTCTCGCCGTCCTCGAAGTCCTCCATGCGCTTGTAGGCGGCGTTGACGCTGTCGGCGTCCCAGCCCTCACAGCCCTCCGCCGCCCACGAGTCGAAGTTGGCGCGGTTTCCGCGCACATAGACCATGCCGTTCACGGAGCTGGAGCCGCCGACGACCTTACCGCGCGGGGTGGGCATCCGGCGGTCGAGCATGTGCTTCTGCGGCGTCGAGTAGTAGCCCCAGTCGACGGTCCGCTTGATCTCCGGGACGGCGTGCATCGGGCCGATCATGCCGGGCTTCTTGACCAGGAACTTCTCGTCGGACTTGCCCGCCTCGAGCAGGATCACGGAGTGGCCGGCCTCGGCCAGACGTCCGGCGACGACGCTCCCCGAACTTCCCGATCCGACAACGACGTAGTCGGCTTCGTTGCCGTAGGTCGGCTTACCCATGTGGACTCTCTCCTGGAGCTAGAACGTGGCAAAACTGTAACAAGTTCTAGTTCTGAGCGGTAGAGAGTCCGCAGGTCGGTTCAGTCGCCGATGATGAGCCCCGACCCCGATCCCGGCAGCGCGGCGATCTCGCGACGCACCGAGGGCCCGGCCGCGTCCTCGAACCGCTCATGGCGGAGGCGGTCCACCGCGGCGTCCTCGACCGGCGGCAGCGGCGAGCCGGTGGCGCGAGCGATCAACTCGTCCGCGAAGTGCGGGTTGCGGACGAGCACGGGACCGTGGAGATACGTGCCGATCACGTTGCCCTGGACCGCGCCCTCCTCGCGGTTATGGCCGTTGCCCACACCCACCCAGACGGTGGCGAGAGGGCGAGCATCGGCGCCGAGCATGGCGTCACCCTGGTGGTTCTCGAAGCCCAACATCGGGAGGCCGGGGTCGGCGGCCGTGCTGACCACCTCGCCGACCGCGCGCTCGCCGGTCAGCCGCCCGCAGCGCACGTCGAGCAGGCCCAGTCCGGCCCGAGGCTGCCCATCCGGTCCGGCGAAGACCTCGGACATCAGCTGGAAGCCGGCACAGACGCCCATGCACACGGCTCCGCCGGCGACCGCTCGCTTGAGGCCGCCGCTGCGCTCGATCAGGTCCCCGGCCGCGAGGAGCGCGGCGTCCTCGGCGCCCCCGAGGAGGTAGATGTCTGCGCGCTCCGGGATCTCATCACCGACGGCGACCTCGATCAGGTCGACTCCGATGCCCCGCTTACGCGCGCGGTGTCGCAATGCGAGCCCGTTGCCGCGGTCGGCGTAGAGGCCGAGGAGCTCGGGGTAGAGGACGACGACTTGGAGGTTCTCACTCATCGGGGTCCCCGATCGGTGGTGCGGAGCGCAGCGGAGCAGAAGCGAGTGGGGTGAAGTTCATGATCGGTGTGCCTCCAGGTATTCGGCGAGCCATTGGGTCCAGAACCGCTCGGCGAGGATGCCGCCGCGGAGTACGAGGTATT
>JBQCJL010000078.1:0-2278 GCA_051952795.1 Marmoricola sp. | reverse complement strand
CAACCGATGATCACCCTCGACGACGTCACCCTCACCTTCCCAGACGGCGCGTCCCGCGTCACCGCGATCGACCGCGTCTCGCTCGACGCCAAGGCGGGCGTGCTCACCGGCATCACCGGGCCATCCGGATCCGGCAAGTCGAGCCTGCTCGCGGTGGCGGCCACGCTCATCCGTCCCGACTCAGGGCGCGTCATCGTCGGCGACGTGGATGCCACGGCGCTGTCCCGCGACGATGCCACGGCGCTTCGCCGGGAGAGCATCGGCATCGTGTTCCAGCAGTCGAACCTGCTGCCGTCGCTCACGGCTCGCGAGCAGCTCATGGTGATGGCGGAGCTCGGCGGACGGGGTGCCGGTCGCCGTCGACGCCTCCTGCGCTCTCGGGTCGACGAGCTTCTGGATGCCGTCGGGCTCGCCGACCACGCAGGCAAGCGTCCCGCGCAGCTCTCGGGCGGTCAGCGGCAGCGGGTCGCGATCGCGAGAGCGCTCGTGCACGAGCCGCAGGTGCTCCTGGTGGACGAGCCGACCAGCGCGCTCGACCAGGAACGCGGAGCAGCGATCATGGAACTCATCGCGCACCTCACGCACGAGCGCGAGACGGCGACGCTGCTGGTGACGCACGACCTCGTGCACGACCACCTGCTGGACTCGTTGGTGACCATCGTCGACGGGCGGATCGTTGCGGTCGGCGCCGCTACCATGGCCGGGTGAAGACGCCCCTGAGTCCCGACGATCCCACCCAGCAGCAGTACGAGGTGCGCTTCGACTGGGGTCGGGAAGGGCTGCGCAGCATCGCGCACGGTGCGGGCGCGATCGTCGTGATCGACGCCATCTCGTTCACGACGACGGTTCAGATGGGCGTCGCGCTCGGCCTCCAGGTGCAGCCGTACGCCGGGCTGCGGCACGAGGCTGAGGCAGCTGATGCCGCGGGCGAGTTCGCGGATGCTCGCCTCGCCGGCCGACGCGGCTCGCCGGGCGTCTCGCTTTCGCCCTCCAGCATGACGGAGCAGAACGTCAGCGCGTTCGGGGCCCAGCGAGCGGTCGTGCCCTCGCTGAACGGCTCTCGCCTCACGACTCTCGCGGCGGGCTACGGCGTTCCCGTTCTGGCGGCCAGCCTGCGCAACCGCACAGCGGTCGCCCGCTGGATCCTCGACTACCAGGAGAGCCTCGGCCACCGGGCGATGGTCGCCGTCGTCGCAGCGGGCGAGACGCGCACCGACGAGACCGTGCGGTTCGCCGTCGAAGACCTGCTGACCGCAGGAGCGGTGATCGACGCGCTCGGCAAAATCGGCATCGACGCGTGCTCCCCGGAGGCGGCAGCCGCGTGCGCCGCCTACACCGGACTGGAGCGGGGCATCCGTCACAGGTTCACGGCGTCCGTGAGCGGCGGCGAACTGCTGAAGGATGCCCAGGGCGACGACATCGCGGTCGCGTACCAGACGGATGTCTCCACCGCCGTTCCCGTGCTCGTCGACGGTGTCTTCACGGACGCCTCGCCTGCGGCCGTAGCGGCCCGCGTCGCGAGCTGAGGCTGCGCGCCTCGGGCTCGCTGAAATCCCTGTCCGAAACTGTCGTTTCACCCCGCTCGAAACGACGGATTCGGACACGAAGTCGCGCGCAGCATCAGCTAGCGGCTCGGTAGCGTACGAATATGGCAAGCCATCCTCTCGTCAGCCTTCGCGCGCGAACCGATGCCGACTTCGATGCGCTGTACAGCATTGCCGCAGAGCTCGGCACCTGGGAGGAGCGCAACCCCTCGGCACCGGCCCCGCTGACGCGGAGCGCGTACCAGGATCGTCTCGCCAAGATCGACGCTGACGAGAACGTGCGCTTCGTGGTGGATGTGGACGGGGAAGCCGTCGGCAGCGTCGGGCTGTTCGACTTCGACGACCTCGCCCGCCACGCCGAGGTCGGCATCGCGCTGCTGGCGGAGCACCGCGGGAAGGGGATAGGAACGGCGGCGATCTCACAGATCGTCGAGTTCGGCTTCGCGCGCCGCAACCTCCGCCGGGTGCACCTTCAGGCGATCTCGTCGAACCTCGCGGCCATTCGCGCGTACGAGAAGGCGGGCTTCGTGATCGAGGGCAGGCAGCGGGAGCACGCGTGGGTGCGAGGACGCTACGAAGACATCGTGCTGATGGGAATTCTGCGCTCGGAGTGGAACGCGCCGGCCGAATAGTCGAGTGTTCGCTCGGCCGATTGTTCACGGCCTTGAGGTCGAGCGAGCTTTCCACAGAAGGCCGGAAGCTCGGGCTGGACCCGTCCGCGCGGGGCCAGGATC
>JBQCJL010000077.1:0-8343 GCA_051952795.1 Marmoricola sp. | reverse complement strand
GTACGGAGAGGATCACGTCGCTGTGCTTGGTCAACTCCCTCGGCGTGCTCGCGACACTGGCCCCGGCATCCTCGACACGACTCAGACGGGACGGGTTCCTGCTGTAGACGGTGACGGAGGAGACCGCGTCAGAGGCGAGCAGGTTCATGGTCATCGGCTCGCCCATGTTGCCGACACCGAAGAGGCCGACGCGGAGGCGGCGGTGGTCAGAGCGACCGTTCAGGGCCCGGTTCGCACCATAGCTCGACATGTGGACAGTATAGCGAACGATGTTCAGAGCAGTGAATGAAGCGGTTATGATGGTCGACACCGAAGAGAAGAGGCAGCCGTTGACCCAGAAGAATCTGAACGTCGCCGTCGCAACGCCGCTCAGCGAAGAGCTGTGCGCACTGATCGAGCGGATCGAGCCACGGGTGCGGCTGCTTCGGGACCAGACCCTTCTGCCGCCGATGAGGCATCCGGCCGACTTCGCCGGCGATCCGTCGTTCACCCGTTCGAAGGAACAGCAGCAGCGCTTCGAGAGCATGCTCGACAGCGCGGATGTGCTTTACGGCATCCCTGACGTCGATCCGATCGCGCTGCGCCGGGTCGTGCGTTCGAACCCGCGCCTGCGATGGGTCCAGACGATGGCGGCGGGAGGCGGCAGCCAGGTCAAGGCGGCGGGCCTCACGGTGGAGGAACTGGAACGCGTCGTCTTTACTACCGGTGCGGGAGTGCACGGCGGCCCGCTTGCCGAGTTCGCACTTTTCGGTGTGCTTGCCGGAGCTAAGCGTCTGCCGCGCCTGCTCGAGCAGCAGTCCCGCCACGAATGGAGCGGTCGATTCGAAATGGGCCAGCTCTCGGGTCAGGTCGTGCTCGTACTCGGCCTCGGAGGGATCGGGCAAGAGGTCGCTCGGCTCTTGTCGGCATTCGGATCCCGCGTCATCGGGGCGTCCCGACACGGCGCGCCCATCGAGTTCGTCGATGAGCTGGTCCATCCGTCTCGACTCGCCGAAGTCGCCGGCAGGGTGGATGCGGTCGTCTCCGCGCTCCCGGGCACCGCGGAGACGGAGGGGATGCTGGGGCGGGAATTCTTCGCCTCGCTGAGGCCGCACGCGACGATCGTGAACGTCGGACGTGGCACCGTGATCGACGAAAGCGCCCTTCTCGCAGCCCTCGACAAGGGCAAGGTGGCTTTTGCTGCTCTCGATGTGGTGGCAGTGGAGCCGCTGGCAGCGGAGAGTCCACTCTGGGACCACCCTCGCGTACTGATCAGCCCGCATACCGCTGCATTGACATCCGCCGAAGACAGACGGCTCGCGGAACTGTTCGCGGACAATGCGACGCGACTGATCGACGACCGCCCGATGAGGAATGTGGTCGACCTCGTCGACTTCTACTGATCTGCTCGCCTTCCGGGCCACGAACCGGTCCCAAGGATCGAATGGCCAGGAGTGAGTGGAGGGGGAGGACTCGTCCTCTCCCGTGCTCGAGTTCTACCGGACCTGCGTTGAGCCGGAACTGCTTAGCGCGGAGCGGTGCCAGCTCGCCGTCCTCAAAGGCACCGATGTGCTCTATCTCGCCATCCAGGTCGGGAGGGGGCCGTTCCGCTTCGCCGCTGGCAATCGCTTCGAAGCATCCCCTCGCTATTGACCCAGGGCGAGATCGGGCGGCGTCTCGCCAAGGCGGAAAAGCGCCCGACCTTCACTGACCGTACCGTGGCGTGAGGTCCCGCTCGCGAGCCGTGAGGGTGCGCGGAGCCCAGTCTGCCGCGCACCCTCATCGCTCAGCCCTTTCCCCAGACCTTCTCGTATATCGCGCGGTAGTTGCTGGAGGGGTCGAAGGTGGTCCCGGAGGGAACATCCTGCGCTGTGATCAACGCGGGTGCCGGAACGAAACCGGACCACGTGTCCTTCGCGAGTGCACGGTTGACCTCGTCGATGGCTTCCCAGCCTTCGAGGATGAGCGGGTCAGCGGCAGTCGCATTCTGGTAAGAGGAGTTCCGGATGCGCTGGAACTCCGACGCGCTGCCGTCTCCGGCTGCCACCTCGTAGGGCGGCCCGGCCGGGTTCACCTTCCCAGACTGCAGGGCGGGTTGTGCGCCGTCGAAGTATGCGCCGTTGATCGCCAGCATGTAGAAGGACTTTCCGTAGCCGGAGAGCAATTGAGAGATGATCCCGGGCATGTTCTGAGCGGTGCTCGCTATGGGGGAGTCCTTGTACTCGAGGACCTTGCACCCGGAGCACGCTTTGATATACGCCTCCATCGCCTTGGCCTTCTCGACGGCGATGGCGTACTCGCTGTCCGTAAAGATCACGGCACGTGCCTTGCCGTCCGAGTTGGCGACGGCCCAGGCCGCGGCGATCTGCGAAACCGACAGAGGATTCGTCGTGACGTTCGTGAAAAGGTTCTTGCCAGGCCCGGGATCGGTTCCGGCGTGCCAGCCGATCACGGGGATGGCAGCCTGCTTGGCCGCCGCGATGGGTGCGGCCTCCTGCACCGGATCGACGCCACCGAGGATGATGGCTGCCGGGTGAACAGCGATGGCCTGGTTGATCGCGTTCGTGTTCCCGGCGGCTGTTGCCTGACCGTCGAACACGTCGACCTTCCAGCCGATGGCCTGTGCTGCTTCTTTGACACCCTGTGCCACCGTGACGATGCCGCCGTTCGTCATGTCTGCGCCGACATAGGCGATGGTCGCGCCCGGGTCCTGCGCCTTCGGGCCGGTCGACTTCGGAGTGAAGCCTGTCTTGGCGCCGAGGTCGTCGGAGACGAGCTTCTTCGAGAAGGCGACGATGTCTCCTGGGGGGATGATCGAGGAATAGGCGTTCGCGGACGTGGACGATGCGACGGGGGTGGAGCCGCTTCCCACCGACCCGCTCGCACATCCCGTCAGGGTGATGGCGACGGCGACGGGCACGGCCAGAGCGGCCAATCGGGTTGCGCGTGAGCGCGTTTTGCTCATGGGTTTCTTCCTTACTTGTTGTGTTGATGGGCGCGTGAGCATGACGCCGTGCGCCGCGGGAGTGATGGGCAGGGGCGGAATGTGCAAGGAGGTCCGAAGGCTGCGGAGGCTCAGCTCCTCACGGCCGACGTCTCGGCGCTGGCGCTCGGAGGGGGCGTAGTGGTGGGCGGATCCAGGGGCGTCTCATCGGCGGACCCGGCCTGTTCTGTTCTCACCGGGGCGGCGTCGGCGCGTCCCAGGCGGCGCCTGCCGGCCAGGGAGGCGATGACGATCGCGGCGACCAGCGTGAGCCCGTCGAACAGCGGAACGAGGAAGAACTGACCTGGTAGTAGCTGTTCGAGCCCTGAGATCCCGATGGTGGTCACAGCGACACCGACGAGTGTGCCGAGGGCGTTCACGCGGCCGGGCTTGATCGTCGTCGATCCCAGGAAGGCGGCGGCCAGTGCGGGTAGAAGGTATTCCGGTCCGATGCTCGCCTGCGCGACCCCGGATTGTTGCGACTCGAGCAGGACTCCGGCGACAGCAGCGAGCACTCCCGAGCAGACCATCGCGCCGATCACGTATCGCCGCCTCCGAATGCCGGTCAGTTCGGCTGCGCGTGGGTTGGCGCCGACCGCATAGAGGTAGCGCCCTGCCGGGAGGAAGCCGAGAACGATCCAGATGATCGCCCCGATCGCCAGCGCGATGATGAAGATGCCGGGGATGGGGCCGGCCGTCCAGGTTCCGAGCTGGTCGAAGGCCTTGGCTCGCATTCCCGTGCTGTCGGTGACCTGATTGCCGCCGGTCACCCAGTAGGTGATGGCGTAGACGACCTGTCCGGTCGCGAGCGTGGCGATGAAGGCGTCCACCTGGGCGAGTTCGATCAGGAGCGCGTTGAGGAGTCCGATCACCGCACCGCCTGCGATGCATAGCACGATGACGACGACGTAGTTGATGTGATCCAGCTGCCATACGAGCGACATCACCTGCCAGAGCCCGAGGCCGTACCCGATCGACAGGTCGATCTTGCCGGCGACCATCGGGACCGTGACCGCGAAGGCGAGGATGAGCAGGACGGAGTTTCCGGAGGCGAGCAGTCGGAAATTGAGCAGCGTCGCGAAAGTCGTCGGCTTCAGCACGGCGAACAGTGCGAAGATCGCGACCGTCAGGAGGACCATCCCGTAGACGCTGAAGAGCCGGCGATACCAAGGTGTGCCCTTGGGTGGTTCCAGGGCAGTCGATTTGACGGTGGTGTTCATGCTCATGGGATTCTCATTTCTCGGGTACGGGGTGCATAAGGTTCGAGGCTGCGGCCACGAGGTTGCCTATGGTGAGCTCGGCGCCCGACAGCTGGGCGACGACGGCGCCACGTTCGAGGACGATCGCACGGTGCGCGATCTTGGAGACCTCTTCCATGTCGGTGGAGACCACGACGGCCGCGGTCCCTTCCAGTGCGTTGTCTCGTAGCAGCGCGTAGATGTCGGCCTTGGCGCCGACGTCGACGCCCATGGTCGGTTCTTCGAGCACGACGACGGACCGGCCGACGCTGAACCAACGGGCGAGAACAACCTTCTGCTGGTTACCGCCGGAGAAGGTGTCGAGCGAGAGCTCGGGATCGTCCGGACGCACGCCGAAGGCCGCCACGTATTCCGCAGCTTTCGCTCTCTCGCGCCGTTGGGTGCGAAACTGGAAGAACCGTCTTCCCCAGACGGAAGGGTTCAGGAAGAGGTTCTCCCGCACCGAGAGGCCCGTAGCGATGGCCTCCGCTTCGCGGTTCGATGTCGCGAACCCGACTCCACTACGGACGGCGCGCACGGTGTTCCTCGGATCGTACGGGGTTCCATCCAGCTCCATGGAGCCCGATCGGACTCGAACCACCCCGGCTATAGCACGTCCGATCAGGTCTTGACCCGCTCCGCGAAGCCCGCAGAGTGCGACGACCTCGCCACGCCTCACCGACAGGGAGACCGGACCGGCGCCGTCCACGAGGATGTCATCGAGCCGGAGACGGATGTCGTCACCGGGAGGGTCGAACACGGCCAGACGGGTGTTCCGTCCCACGATCAGCTCGACGAGTTCGTCGTGGCCGAGGTCCGCCACCGTGCGATCGGCGACGACCCGGCCGTTCCGCATGACCACCGTGCGGGAGGAGATCTCGTAGATCTCGTCCAGCCGGTGCGACACGTAGATCATTCCGACCCCGGACTTCTGCAGCTGCCGTAGTACATGGAACAGGCGCTCGACGTCGGCTGCCGGAAGCGATGCGGTCGGCTCGTCCAGCACAAGCAGCTCGGGGTTCGTGACGAGGCCGCGCGCGATCGCAAGCAGACTGCGTTCGGTGCGTGGCAGGTCGAACACTCGTGTCTCGGGATCGATCCCGCCACCGACCGACTCGAGGACGTCGTGCGCCTGCCGGTTCATGCGTTGGTGGTCGATCAAGCCGAATCGGCGCGGGTATCCGACCACTTGGGCGATGTTCTCCGCAACCGTCATCCACTCGATGAGGCCGAGGTTCTGGTGGATAATCGAGATCCGCTTGCGCACCCCCGGCTCATCCAGGCTCTTACCGGAGAGCGACATGTGCCCGGAATCGGGTTTGTACACGCCGGCCAGCATCTTGATCACGGTGGACTTTCCAGCGCCGTTCTCGCCGAGCAGCGACACGATCTCGCCGCGCCCTACTGAGAACGACACGTCCTCCGCGGCTCGTGAGGCGAAGAACGATTTGCAGAGCCCTGAGACCTCGAGAAGGGGGATCGCCGGCTCGGTTCCGGGGGTGTCCATCATGGTGTCATCCATCTACGAAGAGGGTCAGGTGGTTGGCGAGCAAGTGCAGATCGGCGACGAGCCTCGTCCGCAGATCATTCGTGACGCGCTGGGTGAGCAAGGTGGTGCTGACCGCCGTCGGTTGTGTTCCGCCGCGCACGGCGACGGCGAAGCAGGTGACCCCGATGGTGTTCTGCTCGTCGTCCCAGGCGAATCCACGTTCGCGAACGGTCCTCAGGTCGGCACGGAGCTCACCGACGGTGCGGTACGAGCGCTTCGTGGGGCGCGGGAGCTCCGTGATCTCTGCAAGTCGGGCGTCGAGTTCTGCAGGCGGAAGTGAGGCGAGCATCGCCTTACCGAGGGCTGTAACCGGCGCGGGCATCCGCTTTCCGATGTCACTGGCGAGCCTGATCGGCTGGGATCCGTCGTGCCTGGCGAGGTACACGACCTCCAGCCCGTCGAGCGCGGCGACAAGAGCCGTTTCATGTTGAAGGGTGGGGAGGATGTTCGACTGGCGGGCGAACTCGCGTACGAACGAGGTCGACGAGAGCATCATCTGGCCCAGCTCGAGCACCTTGTACCCCAGCGTCCAGGCCTGTTCGGCGCGGCGGACCATCCCGGCGGCCTTGAGCGTCGTCATGAGGTTGCTGACCGATGACTTCGCCATCCCCAGCCTGAGAGAGATCTCCGTGATCGTGAGGGGGTTCTTGCTTGCTCCGAGAACCTCCAGAATCTGCACCGCGCGGAACACCGCGGGGGCGGGAAGGGACTCGGTCGACGGTGACATGTTCACTGCGCGCATGAGGCTGCTCCTGTCGTCGCATCCCTCGTGAGAGTGCTGATGGCATAGATGCTCGTGGACGCCGCGATGAACAGCTCTGAACCGTCCGGGCCGCCGAAGCACAGGTTCCCAACGACCTCGGGAACCGGGATCCGTTCCAGCAGCTGCCCATTGGGCGAATACACCTGAACAGAGTCCGCACTGGAAGTCCAGACATTCCCGTCGACGTCGACGCGGAACCCGTCGGGCACGCCCGGCTCGACGACGGCGAAGACCCGGCCGTTCTTGCAGGAGGCCCCGATCACGTCGTAGGCGCGGATGTGGTGGTTTCCCGTTCCGTCCGTGCGCAATGCCGAGGAGGTGTCCGAGATGTAAAGCACGGACTCGTCGGGCGAGAACGCCAGCCCGTTCGGCTCCTCCATGTCGGTGACGACCGGGTGAAGCTCGCCCGTGACCGGCACAAACCGGAAGACGAAGTTCCCGCCGTACTCGCGTTCGCCGGGATGTCCTTCGTGCGCCTGGATGATTCCGTAGGGGGGATCGGTGAACCAGATCGACCCGTCACGCGCGACCACGACATCGTTCGGCGAATTCAACCGCCGGCCGTCCCACGAGTCGACGAGGATGGTGACTTCGCCGTCCGTCTCCCGTTCGATCGCGCGTCGGCCGTGGGAGCACTGGATCACCGAACCGTCCGCGGCGAGCGTTCGACCATTGGTGAACTCGACCTCGGTGCGATAGATGCTCGACTGGCCTGAGGTCGGATCGATCTCGAGGATGCGGTTGCCGGGAATGTCGCTCCAGCGCAGAACGCGACGCGTCGGGAGCCAGACGGGGCCCTCCGACCAGGAGGCACCACCGCCCAGATGGCGCAATTTTGCATCGGGCGCGATGAGACCGGTCAGCCGCTCGTGATCCAGCACCGAATCCACCATGACAACCCTCCTTGGCTGTTCAGCACAGTTGATCACATTCAGCTTGGTGAACAGGTACCGCTGTTCGAAATTTCGAACAGTGTATTGAAAACCGAGAGGAGGGGCCTCTAGAAGGCCGTTCCCTCGTATTCTGTCCCGTGAGCCGGCCCACGGATCGGTGAGGAAGTGGGGATGCATGGGCGTGGAGACTCGCACGGAGGGTCAGGGGGACAAAGCGCCGGCGGTGAGCCGAGCGGTGCGCATCCTCGACATCCTGGGGGAAGCCCCGGGTGCCGTGACGCTCAGCGAGCTTGCCAGAGCCCTCGGGGCGGCGAAGTCGTCGACGCTCAACGTGTGCGGCGCGCTCGAGGAGGGCGGGCTCATCCGGCGCACGGAGGTCGGCTACCAGCTCGGCCGGCGCGTGGTTGAACTGGGCGGCGACTACCTGCGCTCGTTCGACCCAGTCCTCGAGTTCTACCGCGCCTGCGCCGAGTCAGACGTCCTGAGCGCTGAGCGATGCCAGCTGGCCGTACTCGAGGGTACGAACGTCTTGTACCTGGCAACGCACGTCGGTCGAGCGCCGTTCCGCTTCTCCGCCGGCATCGGGTCGAAATACCCGGCCTCCATCACGGCAGTCGGTGTCGCACTCCTCTCGCAGCTGCCGGACGACGAGATAGCCGCACGCTTCGCCGACGACGCCACCCGCCCCTCCTTCACGGACCGCTCCGTGACCAGCCTCGCCGAGTTGCGACGCAAACTCGCCGAGACGCGTGAGCGCGGGTACAGCATCGACCACGGGGAGGTGTACCCGGGGTTGGCCGGCGCGGCCGTTGTCGTGCCGCCGCAGTCGAGTGGCGAGGTGCCGATCGCGCTGGGAGCATCCCTCGTCGAATCGCGCGCCTCCGACAGCGCGCTGCACGTCGTCGTGGATGCGCTGCTCGAGGTGGCTGCGCGCATGT
>JBQCJL010000076.1:0-4755 GCA_051952795.1 Marmoricola sp. | reverse complement strand
CCCGACTTCGTGAACAAGGCCCGGCTCGAGCGGGCGGACGAGATCAACACCTGCATCGCCTGCAACCAGGCCTGTCTCGACCACGTCTTCAAGAACCAGAAGTGCTCCTGCCTGCTCAACCCCCGCGCCGGCCGCGAGACGCAGCTCGTCCTGATGCCCACCGTCCGTCCCCGCTCGGTGGCGGTCGTCGGCGCCGGCCCCGCAGGACTGTCGACCGCGGTCGCCCATGCCGAGCGCGGCTTCAAGGTGACGGTGTTCGAGAAGAGCCCGCACATCGGCGGGCAGTTCCGGCTCGCCATGCAGGTTCCCGGCAAGGAGGACTTCACCGAGTCCCTGCGCTACTACACCGCTCGCCTGGCAGCACTCGGGGTGGAGGTCCGGCTCAACACCGAGGCGACGGCCGACACCGTGGCGGCCTTCGACGAGGTGGTGGTCGCCACCGGCGTGCAGCCGCGCATCCCCGCCATCGAGGGCATCGACCACCCGAAGGCGGTCTCCTATGCCGACGTGCTCGACGGCACGGTGGTCCCGGGCAAGCGTGTGGCGGTGATCGGCGCCGGCGGCATCGGCGTCGACGTCTCCGTCTGGCTGACCCACCAGCCCGAGGAGTTGGACGACTGGCTCGCCCACTGGGGAGTCGGCGAGTCCGCGATGACCGAGGGCGCACTCGTCACACCCAAGGCGCGGGAGGCCGCACGCGAGGTCTGGCTGCTGCAGCGCAAGGCGTCGTTCATCGGCAAGGACCTCGGCAAGACGTCCGGGTGGGCCCACCGCGCGGTGCTCAAGCAGTCCGGGGTCCACATGCTCACCGGTGTCTCCTATGACCGCATAGACGATGCCGGCCTGCACATCACCGTCGACGGCCGGCCTCAGGTGCTCGACGTCGACCACGTGGTGATCTGCGCGGGTCAGGAGTCCGTGCGCGGGCTGCACGACGAGCTCGCCGCGAGCGGTCGCTCGTCGATGCTCATCGGTGGCGCGGACGTGGCTGCCGAGCTCGACGCCAAGCGGGCGATCAAGCAGGGCGTCGAGGTCGCGGCCCGGACCTGAGAGCCCGTTCACCTAGGGGTGCAACGATGTCGCCATGCCGATCGAGGTGCGCCGAGCCGATGATCGCTATCGCACCGAGATCGATGGGCGCTCCACCGCACACTCCTTCGCCTTCGGCGAGCATTACGACCCGAGGAACCTCACCTTCGGCGCGATGATCGCGCACAACGACGAGGTCCTCCGGCCCGGATCGGGCTATGACGACCACCTCCACCGGGACACCGAGATCGTGACCTGGGTGCTGTCCGGAGCCCTGCGGCATACCGACAGCCTCGGTCACGACTCCGTCGTCGGACCGGGTCAGGTTCAAGTTCTGTCCGCCGGCTCGGGTGTCACCCATGCGGAAGTCAACGCCGCGGCGACATCGACCCGCTTCATCCAGACCTGGCTGCGTCCCGACGAGCCCTCCCTGCCGCCGCGCTACGCCGTGGAATCGGTGGCGACGACGGACGGCTGGACCGTCCTGGCCGGCGCCGGTGGGGTCCCGCTCAACACCGCAGGGGCCGTGCTCTCTCTCGGTCGTTGCGCCGGGCAGTCGCTCACCCTCCCCGAATCCGCCCGGCTGCACATCTTCGTCGTCGAGGGCGCGATCGAGATCGGCGAGCGCGAGATCCGAGCGGATGCGGCCGCGCGTCTCGTCGACGAGGGCGGACGCGTCATCCACCCTTCGACCGCCGATACGACGGTCCTGGTCTGGGCCCTCGCCTAGGGGATCAACACCCCGGGGTTCAGCACGCCGGTCGGGTCGAGCTCGGCCTTGAGGGCGCGCAGCATGCGCACACCCACCGCACCGATCTCGCCTTCGAGCCAGGCCTTGTGGTCGCGTCCGACGGCGTGGTGGTGCGTGATCGAGGCACCGTGCTCGATCAGCGCGTCGCAGGCCGCGGCCTTGGCGGCCAGCCACTGGGGCAATGGCTCATCGGATGCCTTGCTGGCCACGGTGAAGTAGAGCGAGCAACCGGTCTCGTAGACGTGCGAGATGTGGCAGAGCACCAGGGTCGCCTCACCGAGCTCGCGCACCAGCGCAGCCTTCACCGCTGCATAGACGTCCTGGATGCGCGACCAGTACGTCACGGTCTCGAGGGTCTCGACGAGCACGCCGATGTCGAGCAGGGAGTCGCGCAGGTAGGGGCCGTGGAAGCGGTCCTTGGCCCACGCCTCGCCGCCCTCGTCGCCGAGGCATACGCCACCGGCGCGCTCGAGCAGCGTGGTGACGGCAGCCCGCTTGGCGGCCACCGCATCGGGTGTCCCCTCGTGCCCGACGATCATCAGCACACCGCCGGAGGTCTGCGCGCCCACCTCGCTCGGCTTGGCCAGGTTGAGCGAGGTCTCGGTCTCATCGGATAGACGCAGCACGGTCGGCATCACCCCCGACTGCGCCAGCGTCCTGATGGCGGCCGCACCTTCGAAGAAGGAGTCGAAACGCCACGTCTCGTACACCGTCTGCTCCGGGAGCGCGCGGACGCGCACCCGCACCGCGGTGACGATGCCGAGCGTGCCCTCCGAGCCCATCACCACCTCGCGGAGATCCGGACCGGACGCATTCGACGGCGACATGCCCAGCTCCAGCACGCCCTGCGGTGTCACCATCGACATCCCGAGCACCATCGCGTCGAAGCGGCCGTAGCCGGCCGACGACTGACCCGAGGATCGGGTGACCGCGAATCCCCCGATCGAGGCATATTCGAAGGACTGGGGGAAGTGACCCAGGGTGAGTCCCTGATCGGCGAGCAGCGCCTCGGCCTGCGGGCCGCGCAGCCCGGGCTCGAGCACGGCGGTCATCGACTCGCGGTCCACCGAGATCAGCCGGTCCAAGCGCATCAGGTCGACACAGACGACGCCGTTGAACCCGTCGCGGTCGGCGACGAGCCCACCCACCACCGAGGTTCCGCCGCCGAAGGGCACCAGCGCGATGTGCTGACGGACGCACCAGGAAACCAAGGCCTCGACCTCGGCTGCGTTGCCGGGCCGCACCACGACGTCCGGCGACTCGCTGCCGTCGCCAGCCCGGATCTTGAGGAGATCGGGGGTCGACTTGCCGCGCGTGCGCACCAGGCGGTCCGACTGCTCGATCGAGACGTTCTCGGCACCCACGATCGCCGCCAGCTCGGCGACGAGGTCATCTGCGAGAGGCGCCGAGAGCGTGACCTCCTCAGCCGAGACGGCGGGGGTGTCCGATGCGCCGAGGAACATGTCGATCAGGCCGCGTAGCGAGTCGCTCACCGGGCCGGCCTCGTCCGGGTCGCCCCAGCGGGACCAGTGCATCTCCGGACGGGGAGTGGTCGCTCGGGCCAGCGGGGTCTCGGCCCCTGCCGTGATGCTGAAGTCCTGGATGCTCATGTGTTACAGTGTTACACATGACGTCAACTCGTCACAACCCCGCCGACTTCGAAACCCGGCTTCGCGACGCCCCAGCCAGCGACGCCTACCTCGACGCGGCTCGCGAGGCGCTGCTCGACCTCGGCTGGAGCCGTACGACGTTGACGGAGATCGCACGCCGAGCCGGCGTCAGCCGGATGACCCTCTATCGCGCCTGGCCGGATATGAACGCGCTCCTGGCCGACCTCATGACCCGGGAATGGGCGAACGTGCTCGTCGTGAGCGAGGCCGCCGACCACCGGATCCGGGTCGTGGAGTCGGTGATCGGATCGGTGCACGCACTGCGTGAGAACGCCATGTTCATCCGCATCCTCGAGCTCGATGCCGAACGATTGCTGCCCTATCTGATCGAGCGGACCGGTCGCGTCCAGGACCTCCTGATCGGCTTCCTCGCGAACGGGATCCGCGACGGTCAGGCCGCCGGCCAGATCCGCGCCGGTGACCCGGAGACCATCGCGAGCGCCATCCTGCTCCAGGCCCAGGGCTTCGCCCTCTCGGCGCACGTCTTCGCCACCACCGATGCCCGCATCCGCGACCTCGACCACGAGTTCACCGACGCCCTGATGAGGTACCTCGCGCCATGACCACCCTCGACCCCCTTCCCAGCGTCGACGCCCGCATCCGCGTGGGCGGAGCCGATCTGCCCCGTGATGTCGACGTCCTCGTCGTCGGCCTCGGCG
Source organism: Marmoricola sp. (assembly GCA_051952795.1). Classification (GTDB taxonomy): domain Bacteria; phylum Actinomycetota; class Actinomycetes; order Propionibacteriales; family Nocardioidaceae; genus Marmoricola. The sequence goes on along the minus strand of JBQCJL010000076.1, from coordinate 646 downwards.
TCACCGGCGCCGGCGTCGCGCTCGATGCCGCCAGTCGCGGACTCTCCGTCCTCGCCGTCGATGCCCGCGACATCGCCTGGGGAACCTCGCGGTTCAGCTCCAAGCTGGTGCACGGCGGCCTTCGCTACCTGGCCAACGGCCAGATCGGGGTCGCGCACGAGAGCGCGGTCGAACGCGGGATCCTGATGCAGGTGACGGCCCCACATCTGGTGCACCCCTTGCCGATGCTGATCCCGTTGACGCCGGCGGTCCCGCAGAGCAATGCGCTCCTGGCACGCGTCGGAGTCGCTGCCGGCGACCTGCTCCGGGCAGGAGCCCGCACCCCGGCAGCGGTGCTCCCGCGGTCCCGGCGCATCCGCTCCGCCAAGACCCTCGAGCTCGCCCCGGTGGTCAGGCGCGACGGCCTGCGCGGCGGGGTGCTGTCCTTCGACGGCCAGCTCGAGGACGACGCCCGCCTGGTGGTGACGATGGCACGCACGGCCGTCGCCTACGGCGCCCAGGTGCGTACCCGTCTCGCCGTCAAGCAAGCGACCGGCACGTCGGCCCTTCTCGTCGATCAGGAGATGGGGATCGAGCGACAGGTCCGGGCCAAGGCGGTGATCAGCGCTACCGGTGTGTGGGCGGGCGACCTCGACGCGGACATCAA
>JBQCJL010000075.1:0-4330 GCA_051952795.1 Marmoricola sp. | reverse complement strand
ATCACCGGTCGTATCGAGCGCGGCATCGTCAAGGTCAACGAGGAGGTCGAGATCATCGGCATCCGCGAGGGCTCGATGAAGACCACCGTGACCGGCGTCGAGATGTTCCGCAAGCTCCTCGACGAGGGCCAGGCCGGCGAGAACGTGGGTCTGCTGCTCCGTGGTACCAAGCGCGAGGACGTCGAGCGCGGCATGGTCGTGATCAAGCCGGGCACCACCACCCCGCACACCAACTTCGAGGCTTCGGTCTACATCCTCTCGAAGGAGGAGGGCGGCCGTCACACGCCGTTCTTCAACAACTACCGTCCGCAGTTCTACTTCCGTACGACTGACGTGACCGGTGTTGTGACCCTTCCCGAGGGTCGCGAGATGGTCATGCCGGGCGACAACACCGACATGTCGGTCGAGCTCATCCAGCCGATCGCCATGGAAGACGGCCTCCGGTTCGCCATCCGTGAGGGTGGCCGCACCGTGGGTGCTGGTCGCGTCACCAAGATCACCACGTGATCTAACGCTTCACCGCGAAGGCCCCTGGACCGCAAGGTCCGGGGGCCTTCGCCCTTTCCCGCCGACCTTGCCCCTATTGAGGCCGACCTTGCGCGTACTGACGCCGACCTTGCGCGTACTGACGCCGACCTTGCACTTGTTGCAGTCGAGATTGCGCTTCCTACGGTGGGTGTGCGGCGTCGGGACCGCCCCGGCGAGCAGCAGCCCTACCCATCTAGCCGCGTCTACCGCCCCGTCGCCGCGCACCGTGCCGCAGCCGCGCCGTCGTGGGAGTGCTCGCCGGGCGGTCCCGACGCCGCCGCGCGCGAGCGGGAGTCGGCTATCGACTCAGCTGAGGAGTGCTTCGATCTCGGGGCGGGTGAAGAACTCCTCCACGCGGCGCCGGATCAGGGCTTCGACCTGGTCGGTGCGCAGGGCAGCGGTGCAGGCCGCGGTCGCCACGCGGTGGGCGTGGTCGATGAGGAGCTCGCGGTCGAGGTCCAGGTCGTTGATCAGCTCGGCGACGGGGAGGGCGCCGTAGCGGGCGTAGATCGAGTCGACGATGCGCTGGGCGAGGTCGGCTGCCGGTTCGGTGTCGGACGCGGTGGCGACCATCGCGCGAACGGCGTCGGCGAGGCGTGAGACGTCCTCCCGGCCGATCCGCCCCTCCAGGCCGGTGATCGGCTGCTCGGCGATCTGATCCCAGACCTCCAGGATCGCCTCGCGCGTGTTCGGATCCTTGACGATGTCGATCGCGCTGGCGTTGAGGCGCCGGACCGCGAACGCGGCGCTCTTGCCCGCGGTGTCACCGAGGACCGCCTCGAACTGCTTGTCCGCGGCGCTGACGACCTTGGCGGCCGCGCTCGTGCCGAACGACACCAGGGCGCCGAGGCCGGGAACCTTGTCGGCCACGGCCTGGTTGGCGGACATCACCTCTCCGACGATCCGGCCGATGAACCGCGACGCCATGGCGCCCACCAGCGGGCCGCTGGTGAGGTCGTCGAGCACCGGTTCGAGCAGTTCGGCATGGCGCAGCGCCTCATCGAGCACGGCCTCCAGCTGATCGCGAGCGACCAGCTCGCTCGGCGTGACCGGACGGACGGGTCCTGTGAAGGCAACGTCGAGCACTGCTTCGACGATCTCGCCGGCCCCGACACTGGCGGGCACCCGCGCGCGCACCTCGGCCACGACGTCGACGGCCAGCTGTGCCGGGAGAACGTCGGCGAGCGTGGTGCTCTCGGCGATCTTGAGGAGGCTCTCCACGACCTCGGCGACGCGGTCCCGGCTGATGCTGCCGAGCTCGTCGATGACATAGGCGGTCTGGGCTTCGATCAGCGCTTCGACAAGGGGAGGTCGGGTCACGCTTGAAGCATAGGAGTCGACCCGTCAGCCGAGGTGTCGGATGCTTTGTAGCATCGTGATCGTGACCGACTTCACGACTGTCCTGACCGCCGATGGTGTGGACCGCGCGGCCGAGGAGCTTCGGCACGTGGTGCGACGCACGCCGCTGGAGGTCAGTGCCCGGCTCAGCGACGAGGTCGGCGCTCGGGTGGTGCTGAAGCGGGAGGACCTGCAGGCGGTCCGCTCCTACAAGATCCGTGGCGCGCACTACCTGATCTCCTCGCTGTCCGCCGAGGACCGCGCGCGCGGAGTCGTGTGCGCGAGCGCAGGCAATCACGCGCAGGGTGTCGCCAGCAGCTGTGCCGAGCTCGGCATCCACGCCCGGATCTATCTACCGGGGAACTCACCGCGGCAGAAGCGTCAGCGGATCCTCGCGCTGGGCGGCTCGCACGTGGAGCTGATCGTCGGCGGGAGTACCTACGACGCGGCGAACGACGCAGCTCGCGAGGACGCGGCGCGTACGGGGGCGATCTACGTTCCCGCCTTCGACTCCGAGGACACGATCCTCGGGCAGGGCACGGTCGCGCCGGAGATCGCCGAGCAGGCTGGGCCGGCACTCCACACGGTCGTCGTTCCGGTCGGCGGTGGTGGCCTGATCGCGGGCATGGCGGTGTGGCTGCGGAATCGTCGACCCGACGTCCGCATCGTCGGGGTCGAACCGGCGGGGGCAGCATCCATGACCGCTGCGTTGGACGCGGGCGGACCGGTCGACCTCGAGGAGATGGACACCTTCGTCGACGGTGCCGCTGTGGGACGGGTGGGCACCTTGACTTATCCGATCGTGCGGGACCTGGTCGATGAGATCGTCACGGTGAGCGAGGGAGCGGTGTGCACCGAGATGCTCTCCCTGTACCAGGTCGAGGGCGTGATCGCCGAGCCAGCGGGCGCGCTCGCATCCGCGGCGGTCCGCCGTATGGCAGGAGCGATCCCGGACGACGGGATCGTCGCGTGTGTGGTGTCCGGTGGGAACAACGACATCAGCCGCTACGCCGAGATCCTGGAGCGGTCGCTCATCCACGAGGGCTTGCGGCATTACTTCCTGGTGACCTTCCCTCAGGAACCGGGCGCCCTGCGCCGGTTCCTGGACGAGGTGCTGAGCGACAGCGAGGACATCGTGGTCTTCGAGTACGTGAAGAAGAACAACCGCGACACCGGCCCGGCGCTGGTCGGGATCGAACTGGAGAAGGCCTCCGACCTCGCGGCGCTTCTCGACCGGATGGAGCAGAGTCCGCTGCGCATCGAGCAGCTGCCGCCGGGCTCGCCCACGTTCCGGTTTCTGACCTAGGCCCCGAGCCTCTCTAGAATCGGGCCGGTCATGGACACACAACTGCCGCCCGCGCGGCCCGACGAGCGCCTCACCGACGACGGACGACGGGTCCGCGAGATCGTCAGCTACGCCCGCCGCGGCAGTCGCCTCACCGATCGCCAACAGCGGGCCTGGGATGCCCACGCGAAGAACTGGGTGATTCCGGACGAGGTGGCGCTGCAGGGCCTGGACCTGCCAAGGCTCTTCGGGCGCAGTGCGCCACTCATCGTCGAGATCGGGTCCGGGATCGGCGAGGCGACCACTGCGCTCGCCGCCGCCCGCCCGGACTTCGACGTGCTGGCGTTCGAGGTCTGGCGCCCCGGCGTCGCCGAAACCCTGGGCCGAGCAGCCGACCTCGGGGTGACGAACCTGCGTCTCGGCTCCATCGACGCCGCGTGGGCATTCGCGAACGTCATCGATCCCGACTCGATCGCGGAGCTCTGGACGTTCTATCCCGATCCCTGGCACAAGAAGCGGCACCACAAGCGACGCCTCATCACCGACGACTTCGCCCGTCTGGTCGCGAGTCGCCTGGCGCCGGACGCCCTGTGGCGGCTGGCCACCGACTGGGCGGACTACGCCGACCAGATCGAGCAGGTCCTCGGTCGCGCCGCGCAGTTCGAGGGCGGTCGGGTCCCGCGCTGGGACGATCGTCCGTCCACCCGGTTCGAGCGCCGGGGGATCGCGGCCGGCCGTGATCTCCACGACTTCACGTACCGCCGCGTGAGCTGACCGATGATCCTCGAGACGATCAGCGCCGCCCACCTCGCCCGCGACGCGGTGGCGATCGTCCTCATCGCGCTGACCACGGCCGGCGTCGCGCGCGTTACCAACATCGCGCTGGGATGGGCCTCGGTCACCGCGATCCTGCGAGCGATGGTCCAGCTCGCGGTGATCGCGGTGGCGCTACGCGGCATCCTGTCCGAGCCCGGAACCGTGGTGCTGTTCGTCCTGCTGATGCTCACCACGGCCTCCTGGACGGCGGGTGGTCGGGTCGGTGAGCTCTGGCAGGGCCGCCGCGCCGCGACGCTCGGCGTCCTGGTGGGCTCCTCGGTCGCGGTGACACTGGTGTTCCTGTTGCAGCTGGTCCCGTTCGGCGTCCGCTACATCGTGGCGATCGGCGGCATCGTGATCGGC
>JBQCJL010000074.1:0-3579 GCA_051952795.1 Marmoricola sp. | reverse complement strand
GAACGCCCCGAGGAACACGATCACACCGATGGCGCTGACGAACGGGACGCCGAGGATGGCGGCCCAGATCACGGTGGCGATCGCATCGGTGGCGGCTACCAGCACCGTGGCGCGCACGAACCGAACCAGCGTGCCGAAGGCGGCTCGGCCCGATCCATCCACCTTCGCCCGCGCGGCACGCGGGAAGAGCCGCACGACCCATGCCCAGATGCGGGCACCGTCAGCGAGGAAGTAGAAGGTGGAGAACAGGATGATGAACAGCCCCGCGACGATGTGAGTCACGGCCGAGCCGACCTCGGTGACCCAGCTGGCGACGTTCTCGCCCTGCTTGGTCACCGTGTCCTGCGCGTGGTGGATCATCGTGTTGATCTGCGAGTCCGAGACGTGGAACGGGCCGGTCTTGAGCCAGTCCCGGATCTGGTCGAGTCCGTCGACGATCTGCTTGGAGATGTTGGAGGCGCCCGAGGCAACCTGGGTGCCGACGAAGGTCAGAATCAGGGCGATGGTGACCAACACCAGCAGGATGGTCAGGAACGCCGCCACCCCCCGCCGGAGACCTCGTCGCTCCAGCCGGTCGACCATGGGCATCACCAACGCCGTGATGAAGAGCGCGATCACCACCGGCATCACGACCACGACGAAGTGCTTGAGCGTCCAGAGGATGGCCAGCATCGCGGCGGCGATGATCAAGAAGCGCCAAGCCCAAGCGGCGGCGAGGTCGACGCCGTAGGGCACCTGACCGCGGGTGAAGTTGGAGGGTCCGGCGCCGATGTCCACGGGATCACGAGGCTCGGGATGCGCCTCGGCCCACTGGGTCTGAACACGCTGACGGATGTGCTCCTCGGCTGCGATCGCCTCGGCTCGCACCATCGCGCGGTGCTCGAGGCGCCCCGCCCACCAGCGGGAGGCGCGGCTCATCCGAGGGCCCGGCTCAGGTCGGCGACGAGGTCGCTCGCGGTCTCGATGCCCACCGAGAGGCGGATCAGGTCGGCTGGCACCTCGAGGTCGGTGCCGGCGACGGAGGCGTGCGTCATCCGTCCGGGATGCTCGATCAGGGACTCGACCCCGCCCAGCGACTCCCCGAGGGTGAAGAGCTCCGTGCGGTCGCAGATGTCGAGCGCATGCTGCTCGCCGCCGGAGACCTGGAACGACACGATGCCGCCGAACCGGCGCATCTGCCGCGCGGCGACCTCATGGCCGGGGTGGCTCGGCAGGCCCGGGTAGTAGACGCGCGTCACCGCCGAGTGACCGCTCAGGAAGTCGACGATCGCCTCGGCGTTGTCGCAATGCCGCTCCATGCGCAGCGCGAGCGTCCGGAGTCCACGCAGGGTCAGCCACGAGTCGAAGGGGCCCGCGATCGCACCCATCGCGTTCTGGTGGAAGCCGATCGCTTCGGCGAGGTCGTCGCCCTCCACCACGACGGCACCGCCCACGACATCGCTGTGGCCCCCGGCGTACTTGGTGGTCGAGTGCACCACCACGTCGGCCCCGAGGCTGAGTGGCTGCTGCAGATAGGAGGAGGCGAAGGTGTTGTCGACCACGACCAGAGCGCCGGCCGCATGCGCGATCTCGGAGAGCGCGGCGATGTCGGCGATGTTGAGCAGCGGGTTGGTGGGCGTCTCCACCCAGACCAGGGCGGTCTTGCCGGGCTGGATCGCGGCGCGGACGGCCTCGGGATCGCCGACGTGCACCGCCGAATAGGTCAGTCCCCACAGCTTGGCGACCTTGTCGACGAGGCGGAACGTGCCGCCGTAGGCGTCGTCGGGAATCACGATGTGATGGCCGGGGCGGCACAACGCACGCAGCAGGGTGTCCTCCGCGGCGAGGCCGGAGGCGAAGGCGAAGCCATGGCTGCCCTCCTCGAGAGCGGCGAGGTTCTGCTCGAGCGCGGTCCGGGTGGGGTTGGCCGAACGGCTGTACTCGTAGCCACCGCGCAGACCGCCCACGCCGTCCTGCTTGTAGGTGGTCGTCGCATAGATCGGCGGGATCACCGCGCCCGTCGTCGGATCCGGCTCATAGCCCGCGTGGATGGCACGCGTCTCGAATCCCAGCTTGCCCCGGTCCTCAGTCACCTTGGCGAGCCTAACGGAGGCCGTCGAACAGGTCCGGCCACCGGGAAGATCGGTCGGCTCGGCGTGGTTATCTAGGTACTCAACCCGAGGAGGCGCAGTGTTCAGCGACATCTTCCGCAGCAAGAGCACCATGGTCGAGGAGGGCAGCGCGCTGCCGGGCCGCGACCACGGCCCCCGCTTGGCTGATCGCCATCTCGTGCTCGACGCCCCGCTGGTCACCGACGACGTGCCGGCCGGCTTCGAGGTCGCGCTCTTCGGTCTCGGCTGCTTCTGGGGCGCCGAGGAGATCTTCTGGCAGGTGCCGGGCGTCTGGTCCACGTCCGTGGGCTACGCCGGCGGGTACACCCCGCACCCGACCTATGAAGAGGTGTGCAGCGGGCGCACGGGCCACACCGAGGCTGTCCGCGTGGTGTTCGATCCGACCGTCGTCTCCTATGCCGACCTGGTCGCCACCTTCTTCGAGGTGCACGACCCGACCCAGGGCATGCGTCAGGGCAACGACGTCGGCACCCAGTACCGGTCGGCGATCTACTTCACCGACGCCGAGCAGGAGAAGGTCGCGCGCGAGATCATCGAGCGGTACCAGCCGGTGCTGACCGAGCGTGGATGGGGCGAGATCCCGACGGAGGTCGCCCCTGCGCCTGCGTACTACTACGCCGAGGACTATCACCAGCAGTACCTGGCGAAGAACCCGCACGGGTATCGCTGCCACAGCGCCACGGGCGTGAAAGTCCCTCGCTGAGCTGATCACCATGCAGGACATGCGAGCATTCGTGACGGATATAGCCTCCACGCCGGCTCTGTCCTGAATTGCGCCCGTGGGTGACTACCCGCAACCTGCAGGATGGCAGGCTTGCCGACGTGCATCTCAGCAGACCGCCGCATGAAAAGTCGCCCTCGGGAAACTTTCAGGGGATGGGACCTACGACGCTGCCGTCCGGCGCGGCCGCAGTTCTGGGGGTCGCGCTCGTCGTCGCGGGCTGTTCGAGTACGCCGACCTATAACGCCAGCACAGCGCAGACACTGCAGAGTCAGGTTCTCGCCGTCGCGAAGTCGGCGCAGGCCGGAAGCTATGCGAACGGCCTCAAGCAGCTGACTGCCCTGCAGCGCGCGGATGACGCGGCACTCGCGAAGGGTGACCTCACCCAGGCGCACCATGACGCGATCGCAGCCGCCATCGCTCTGGTCCGCAGCGATCTGAGCACGCTGCAGGCCAAGGCGCAGGCACGCGCACTCCAGTTGCGACTGGCCCAGGCCCAGCGCCAGAGGGAAGCCGCCCAGCGGGCGGCCCAACAGGCCGCTGCCTCGGCGAAGACACCGAAGCACCACAAGGGCCATGGCGGCGACAACGGCAACGGTGGTGACTGACCGATGGAGACGTCAGCAGATTCCGTGGGCTACGACCTCGTAGGCCAGCATGTCGGCGGTCGCTATCGCGTGGTCGCTCGGATCGGGCGCGGCGGGATGGCGACGGTCTACCGAGCGCACGATGACCACCTGGGCCGCG